>CAZZDF010000058.1:0-8596 GCA_964652915.1 uncultured Propionivibrio sp.
GCGGTAACTTCGTGGATTTTGTCAAAGTAGTGCAGAGTCACGAAGAGATTGAAGGTAGCGTACGTCACATTCAGGACGGTTTGCTGCTGATCAAAAACGGTAAGATCGATTGGTTCGGGCCCTGGGAAGACGGGAGGCACCTGGTACCGGAGGGCGTTACGGTTAGCGACTATTCGGGCAAGCTGATTGTTCCCGGATTTATCGACGGCCACATCCACTATCCACAAACTGAAATGATTGGTGCGTATGGTGAGCAACTCCTCGAGTGGCTCAACAACTATACGTTCCCGACTGAGCGCCGTTACGGCAATATCGACTACGCCAAAGACAAGGCGAAGTTCTTCGTCAATCAGTTGTTGCGTAACGGTACGACGACTGCCCTGACCTTCTGTTCCGTTCATCCGGAATCCGTTGATGCCCTGTTTGAAACGGCAGAGCAGATCAATATGCGGATGATTGCCGGTAAGGTCATGATGGACCGCAATGCGCCGGATTACCTGCAAGATACGGCGCAATCGAGTTACGACGATAGCAAGGCGCTGATTAAACGCTGGCACGAAAAAGGCCGTGCGCTTTACGCGATTACCCCGCGCTTCGCCCCGACCTCGACGCCTGAACAGCTTGATGCTGCTGCGGCGCTGATGAAAGAGCACCCGTCTTGTTACATGCAAACGCACTTGAGCGAAAACAAGAACGAGATCGCCTGGGTGAAGAGCCTGTTCCCGGAAAACAGCGGTTACCTTGATGTCTATCATCGGCGTGGTCTGACCGGTAAGCGCAGTGTTTTTGCACACTGTATCCATCTGGAAGAAGACGAGTGGGATTGCATGCGCGATACGGGTTCCGTCATTGCCTTCTGTCCGACCTCCAACTTCTATCTCGGCAGCGGCCTTTTCGATTGGCGTAAAGCTGAGAAGAACAAGGTTCGTATCACCACCTCAACGGACGTGGGCGCCGGTACGAGCTTTAGCCTGATTCAGACGCTGAATGAAGCTTACAAAGTGCTTCAAATGCAAGGGCAGAAGATGTCCGCTTTTGAATCGCTTTATTCGGCAACCCTCGGTAGCGCCGCAGCGCTTGACCTGCAAGACAAGATCGGTAACTTCTCAGTTGGCAAGGAAGCCGATTTCGTCGTGCTGAATCCGACTGCGACGCCATTGCAACAACTGCGCTACGACAATTCCAAGTCGCTGCAGGATCGTCTGTTTGTTCTGTTTACGTTGGGTGATGATCGCAACGTTTACCGGACCTATGTTGACGGTCGCGTTGTTTACGAGCGTACCTGATAACGGTTCACAGACCTGATTCTGTGATACCGTTAACCTCGTATCGTCATCGGTGTGGTTCGGAGACCGATCCGAATCACACCGACGATCACCTGAATCCCAGCTATAAGGGATTGTTTTGTTCCAAGTTTGTACCCACGTTTCTTTAATCGTTTGGAGGCACTACGTATGGCAGCTAATGAAAACAATAGTTCCCGTGGCGGGCTTGACGGCTTCTTCAAGATATCCGAGCGCAACAGCTCGGTTCAGACTGAAGTCATCGCCGGCCTGACCACGTTCCTGGCAATGGTGTATTCCGTAGTTCTCGTGCCAAGCCTGCTTGGTGCAGCGGGATTCCCGAAAGAAGGTGTTTTTGTTGCAACGTGTCTGGTAGCAGGTCTGGGTTCGTTGTTGATGGGTCTGTGGGCTAACCTCCCAATGGCTATTGGTTGCGCGATCTCGCTGACCGCGTTTACCGCCTTTAGTCTGGTGCTGGGTCAACAGGTTCCGGTTGCTACGGCTCTCGGTGCAATCTTCCTGATGGGCGTATTCTTTACCGTCATTTCGGCAACTGGTATCCGTACCTGGATTATCAACAACCTGCCAAGCGGCATCGCGCACGGTACAGGGATTGGTATTGGCTTGTTCCTGTTCTATATCGCTGCATGGGAAGTGGGTATGGTTGTATTCAATTCCGCTCCTGGTAATCTGCCATCGCAGTTCGGTGGTAAGGCAGCGATCACCTTCCCGATGATCATGGCCATGATTGGTCTGGCTGCAACCATCGGCCTTGAGTACAAGAAAGTTCCTGGCGGCATTCTGCTGGTGATTGTTGCTTCGACGATCATTGGCCTGATTGTTGACCCCAACCTGAAGTTTGCAGGGGTCGCTTCTATGCCGAGTCTTACAGGTGCTGATGGTAAGACCTTGATTGGCTCGATGGATATCATGGGTGCTTTCAAACCAGCCGTGTTGCCGGCCGTTCTGGCACTGGTGATGACCGCTGTGTTTGACGCGACCGGGTGTATCCGTGCTGTTGCTGGTCAGGCTGGCCTGATCGACGACAAGGGTCAGATCATCAACGGCGCCAAGGCGCTGACGACCGACTCCGTTTCCAGCATCCTGGCTGGTATTGTCGGTGCTGCTCCGGCTGCTGTTTATATCGAATCGGCAGCTGGTACCGCTGCTGGCGGTAAGACTGGCCTGACCGCGGCGGTCGTTGGTGTGCTGATGCTGGCCATGCTCTTCCTTGGCCCGCTGGCTCTCATCGTTCCGGCTTACGCTACTGCTCCGGCTTTGATGTACGTTGGTCTGTTGATGCTGAGCGGCGTTGCCAAGCTTGATTTCGGCGACTTCGTCGATGCATTGTGCGGCCTCATCACCGCTGTCTTCATCGTGCTGACCGCCAACATCGTTACCGGTATCATGCTGGGCTTTGCTTCCCTGGTCATCGGCCGCGTTGTTTCCGGCGATTTCAAGAGACTGAATGTCGGTACCGTGATTATCGCTGTTGCACTGGTTGCCTTCTACGTTGGTGGCTGGTCAATCTAATTAGTCTGCGATACTGGGAAGCTCGCGACAGAACGCTTGGTATTGTTCAGGAGTATCGATATCAAGCAGGATGTCCGGGTTTTCCAGCGGTAAAAGCTGGTGACGGTTTTGTAGTAACCAGTTTTTTGCCGAACCCTCAGGTGGCACAGCGCTCATACGCTGTGCCATTTCTTTTGGTAGCAACACCGGGTGGCCATTGCGCCCTTCGAAGCATGGCAATAGCGCATAGTCGCCGCGCGCTTGCCATATCGTTTGATAGATTTCCGGCGACAGACACGGCATGTCGCCGTGTGTGATGAAGGCGTAGGCGTGCTTGACGAGTTTCAGGCCGCATTGCGTTGAAGAAAACAGGCCTGTTTCGGCGGCGGGGTTGATGGTCGTCGTGATCTCAGGGCAATCCGAATAGCGAGAAATGAGTTCCTGTCCGCTCTCACCGATGACCAGAATGATTTGCCGGCACGAAGCCAAGGCGTTGCGGATGCTGGCATCAAGCAATGTTCCATGGCCGACGGGGAGCATCATTTTCCACTGGCCCATACGTCGGGAAAATCCGGCGGCGTTGATTACACAGTCGGCATCAACGGGGTTGCGCGTGGCCGGTAGCCACGGTGCGCGAGGCATATTTTGATCCAATTATTATCTCCTCCGGAAAATTCCGATTTCCTCAAACTTTGTTCGAAACTTGGTGCGAGCCAGGTTGTCAGTCTAATCGGTGCCGGTGGAAAGACCAGTACCTTGTTCTGGTTGGCGCATGCCTTGGGTCGTTGCGGCGTGCGTGTGCTTGTTACCACAACGACCCATATGTACTTGCCAGACCCGGGGGCGGTGATGCGGTGTATTATCGAGGCCGATCTGGCGCGCCGGGTTGATGCATCGAAGAACGATGGCGGTGGTGGTATTGTCGCGTGTTTTTCTGCCTTTGATGAACAGACTGGCAAGGTGTCCGGCTGTTTGCCGGAAGAAGTTGAGCAATTCAAAAAGGCGGGTGTGGCTGATGTGATCCTGGTCGAGGCCGATGGCGCGCGGCATTGCGCGCTCAAGGTGCCGGGCGAGCATGAGCCTTGCATTCCGGGGTGCAGTGATGTGGTGATTGCGATCAGCGGCGGTGAGGCGATGCTCCGCCCTGCTGATCCGCAGCGGATTCATCGCTGGCCCTTGTTTTCGGCGCTTGGCGAGGTTGCGGCCGGAGCGCTTCTCGATCAGTGTGTTTTTGATCGATTGTTGAGTCATCCGCAGGGGATATTGAAGGGCGTCCCCGAACGCGCAGGGCGACACTGGCTGATCAATGGCAATTGTCATGATCAAGCCTTGGTCGAAATGTTGCAGTCTCTTGCGGGCGCGCATGACGAGCTGGATGGCGTATGGTTGGGGAATATGCGGCAAGAGCACCCTTTTACCCGAGCCTGGTTGCGCAGAAGAAGTGATGAACAGGAGTTGTGATGAGTATCTTTGACGAGGCGGCACGCCTTGAACGCGAAAATGTCCCTTTTGCGCTGGCGCATATTATTGAAAGCCATGGTTCGACGCCGCGCCATTCAGGGCAGATGATTGTTCATTCCGACGGATCAATTCTTGGCACCATTGGTGGCGGCATGATCGAACGAATGGTCATAGCCGAAGCCGTTGAAGCCATCGCCGAGCGCAAGGCGCGCATTGTTCAGGGGCGGATGGCGCGCTCTGGCGAAGACGCTGTCGGTTCCGATTGCGGTGGAACAATGCGTGTATTCATTGATGTGCATGGTTTGCGTCCTCGTCTCATCCTGCTGGGCGCCGGGCATGTCAATCGGGCCGTCGCCCGGGCGGCTGCACCGCTCGGATTTGCCTTGTTCGTCGCCGACACCTTTTCTGGAAGCCTCGATCCGCAACAGTTTCCGGCGGGAACACAGCTTATCGAGAAGGCCAGCTTTACCGAAGCCTGTGAAAGCCTCAATTTGCAGGCGGATGATTTTGTGCTTATCGCAACCAACAGCCAGGATAAGGAGGCTCTGGATTGCTGTATCGAAAAGCCATTGCGCTATCTTGGCCTGCTAGCCAGCCGGCGCAAGATACTGGTGTTCACCCAGGCGCTTCGCGATCGCGGTATCGCGGAAGAAGAATTGCGCCGTTTGAGTGCGCCGGTCGGGCTGGATCTGGGTGCCGAAACCCCAGAGGAAATTGCGATCAGCATTTTGGCGGAAATCCTCATGGTCAAACGTCAGGCGCCGGGCGGGCGGATGCGGGATACGCTGTATCCACGGCGTGGCAAACTGGCCGTCATCCGGGGGGCGGGAGACATCGCCACGGGAATCGCTATTCGCCTGTTTCAGTCGGGTTTTCGCGTGCTCATGCTTGATATTGCCAAACCGACGGCGATCCGGCGCAGCGTGGCATTTGCGCAGGCCGCTTTTGACGGGCAGACTGGCGTTGAGGGGGTTATCGCCCGGCTTGCGCCCGATGTGCGCACGGCGATGGCGATCATTTCGCGCGGCGAAATACCCTTGCTGGTTGATCCGGAGGCAAAACTCCTGGGCGAGATCAAGCCGCGTTTCCTGATTGACGCGGTGCTGGCCAAGAAAAATCTTGGGACGCGCAAGGATATGGCGCCGATTACCATTGCGCTTGGGCCGGGATTCACTGCCGGAGTCGATTGCGATGCGGTGATCGAAACCAATCGCGGGCACTATCTGGGGCGTGTCATTGAGGATGGGCCGGCACAGGCCAATACCGGAATTCCGGGAGAAATTGCCGGGCACAGCGATCGCCGCGTTGTTCGTGCGCCGTGTGCCGGTGTACTGCATTGCCAAGTTGCCTTGGGTGATCTGGTGGAGGAGGGGCAGTTGTTGGCGACGGTTGACGAGACGCCGGTTCCTGCGCCGCTCGCTGGTATGGTGCGTGGCCTGCTCCACGACGGGCTATCGGTCACTGAAGGTTTCAAGATTGGAGACATCGACCCGCGCGGTGCCAAGGCCGACTATCTGAGCATCTCCGACAAGGCCAGAGCCGTTGCCGGAGGTGTTCTTGAGGCGATGCTGTCCCTGGATCGAAAAAAACCGCTTTGATTTTTAGAAAGCCCGCCTTGCGACGGGCTTTCCGGTTTTACTCGGCCTGCTTGAACCCGTATTGCTTCAGCTTGCGATAAAGCGTGGCGATGCCAATGCCGAGTTCGTCGGCGACCTGTTTTTTGCTCTTGTGGCGTTGCAGGGCTTCCTCGATGGCTCTTCTTTCCATGTTGGCAAGGCCCGCCCGGCCGTTGGGCTTGTCTTCGATTACCGGGGCGGCTGGTACGACGAATCCTTCCTGCATTGCGGGGATAGGCGTCTCAGGCAGATGTATTTTCAATTGTCGCGTGATGTTCGGTGGCAGCAGGCTGGCATCGATAATTCCGCCGCTGGGTACCACGTTGACCAGATACTCCATCAGATTGCTCAGTTCCCGAACGTTCCCCGGCCAGTTGTACTGTTGCAGCAGTTTGATCACATCAGCCGAAATTCCGGGATACACCACCCCAATCCGTTTGGTATGCAGATTGATGAAGTAGTGCGCCAAGGACTCGATGTCGCTCTTGCGGTCGCGGAGCGGAGGAATGGTCAGCGGAATGACGTTGAGCCGGTAAAACAAATCCTCACGGAATTTGCGTTCGGCAATGAACTGTTCCAGCTTTTGATGGGTCGCCGCGATAATCCGGAAGTCGACATGCGACGCCTTGTTGGAGCCGATCGGCAATACTTCGCGGCTTTCAATGGCGCGCAGGAGTTTGGCCTGCATGCCCAGCGACATATCGCCGATTTCGTCAAGAAACAGCGTGCCGCCGTTGGCTGACTGAATCAGACCGACCTTGCCGGTGATCGATGCGCCGGTAAACGCGCCTTTGGCGTAACCGAACAGCTCGCTCTCCTGCAAGGCCTCGGGGATCGAGGCGCAGTTGATGGCTACGAATGGCCGGTTGCTGCGGCTGCTGAGTTGGTGAATGGCGCGGGCAATAACCTCCTTGCCGGTACCGCTTTCGCTGACGATCAGCACGCTTGAGGGGCTGTCGGCAATTCGCGTGATCAGGGTTTTCAGTGCCCGCATCGGTTGCGAGTCACCAATGATGGTGCTCAGGCGCGGGTCGTTGGGGATGGGCTTTTCCGGAACAACCGGGTGCGACTGATGGAAAGCCATGAGAAACACTTGTTGATCCTGCAGATTGTGCAGCTGGCCGATGATGATTTCCTGGCGGTCGGCGAAGGTGATGATGTATTGCAGGTAGCGCGGCGAAGTGGTCTGCTGCTCGTTGAGCGGGCGAATGGTGACCAGACGGCCAGCAATTTTTTCCTGGGTGCAGTTGAGTTGCCTGAGGGCGACTTCGTTAACCAGCCGTAAGTTGCCATTTTCATCGAGCACCATGACGCCCTGATCGAGGTTCTCGATCAATGTCAGGAGAATCTTGTGAAAATCGTCGCCATCGCTCTGGCCGCCAACGATCTTGGAAACAAAGATGTTGGAGACGTAGCGAACGTACTCCGAAATTTCGTGCGAATGCTCCTTGATGCGCTTTTGCTGCTCGGGAGATGAGGCGACGACGCTGATAACCCCGACGCAGTCCTGCTGCACCATGATGGGCACGCCAATGAACGCGCATTCCGTACATCTGCCTTGTTCGGCGCAGTTTTCACATATCGGATCGCTGCGCGCCTGAATAACGACTTTTTCTTCACCGGCTTCGATCACGTGTTTCAGGAGTCTTGCTGAACCGCTCAGCTTTTGCCCGATGAGCTTGGCATAAGGGCCGGTGCCTGCGACGCGAACCAGATCGGCATCGACAATTTCGACATCCAGTTGCAATACGCTCGAAAGCATCCGGGTGAAGCGAAAAATGGTCGATTGAATCTGCTGTAGTACGGAAGGCGTGTTCATCATGGATACGGTTATACACTAGAAATCAGAAAGAGAAAATTATCATAGTGATAATGCTCTGCTAAAAAATCGATCACGGCTGGCGTTTTGTTCAAACGCACAATGCATTGTGGAACAAGGTGTTAAAGGACGGTTTTGTTGTAAATTCCACCTTGGCACGCAAAATGCTTTAAGGGAAAGCCCCTGCTTTGCGATCGGCACAAAGCCGATTACATCATGAGACCCGTGATCTGTCCAGACCGGGTCGGCGGGGTCGTGTATTCTTTTTTCGCTGTACCGACTTGTTACAAGGGCTAACTATGAAATCTATCAATCAACTGATCACAGAAATTGGCGCACTGAAGTCCAATTTGCATAACAAAGATTTTCTTTTGACCTGGGAACAAAGCACCGACGAGCTCAAGCAAGTGCTCAAGGTTGCTGACGCGCTCAAGAGCATGCGCGCTGACAACATCGCCACCAAGGTCTTTAGCAGTGGCCTCGGCATCTCGGTTTTCCGTGACAACTCCACGCGTACCCGTTTCTCCTATGCTTCCGCTCTGAACCTGCTCGGTCTCGGCCAGCAAGACCTCGACGAAGGCAAGTCGCAAATCGCTCACGGTGAAACCGTTCGCGAAACCGCCAACATGATTGCTTTCTGCGCTGACGCGATCGGTATCCGTGACGACATGTTCCTCGGTGCTGGTAACGCCTACATGCGTGAAGTTGGTGCTGCTCTGGACGACGGTTTCCAAAACGGCGTTCTGCCGCAGCGTCCGGCTCTGGTTAACCTGCAGTGCGATATCGACCACCCGACCCAGTCGATGGCCGACCTCGCATGGTTGCAAGAGCACTTCGGCAGCCTTGAGAACCTCAAGGGCAAGAAGATCGCCATGACCTGGGCCTACTCCCCCAGCTACGGCAAG
>CAZZDF010000059.1:0-8478 GCA_964652915.1 uncultured Propionivibrio sp.
GTCGGTGGTGGTGTACGAGAGCCGCGTGTGCTTGGGCGGCGGGGTGATTGTTTAGATGGTGAATGCTTAACCACAACGAACACAACGAGCACAACGCAAAATCAGAAAATGGTGTTTTTTGGGGAGCCGTGAACCGGGTAAGGTTTTGACCTAAAACGCTTTATGAGCGCTTTCGTTGTGTCCGTTGTGGTTTGAATGTTTTCAGCTGATTTAATTACCAAGACCGTAGTTGGCCCACAGGGGTTTGAGGACGCCGGCTTTGTCCATTGCTGCGAGCAGTGCGTCGATATCTTGGGCGCTGGGTTTGCTGCCCTTCTTGACGATGGCCATGTGTTCGTAGGTTTGATCCATGCGCTCTGAAATCAGCAGCTTGCTTTTGTCCTGCGGGTTTCTGATCAGATAGCGGTTGAGGAAAGACTTGGTCAGTACCGCAACGTCGCCACGTCCGGCCAGCAAATGGTGGAGGCATAGGGCATTGTCGGTGCTGAAGGTAATGCGGAATTTCTTCATCAAGGTTGTTTGGTCGGCTTCGAAATTGGCAAATCCGTAGTGATACCCCAGCACCCCCAGAAGGTGCTTGTCGGCCAGTGTGCTGAAATATTCCTGTCCCCGGCCTGGTGCGCTGCGCGCGACATAAACCTCACCGTCGCCGCGCAGATAAACCTTGCTGGCTTCAACCTCCTTGGGGTCCCAGCTCCATTTGATGTTTTCAAACAGCATGATGCTGAAAGCACCGGTGGCTATGTCGGAATAGCGGCGGTTTGGCGAGGTGGTGACGATCTGGAAATGATAGTCCTTCTGGAAGCTGTTCATCGCTTTGACCAGATCGGCGGTCAGCCCTGTGCCGTTATCAAAAAACGGCAGGAACGGGTAGGCGCCGACTCGAACGACTTCCGCTGCGTTTGTTGTGCCGATGCCGC
Source organism: uncultured Propionivibrio sp. (assembly GCA_964652915.1). GTDB lineage: Bacteria > Pseudomonadota > Gammaproteobacteria > Burkholderiales > Rhodocyclaceae > Propionivibrio. Next base: position 921 of record CAZZDF010000059.1, read on the forward strand.
ACAGAAAAACCAAGAGAATTCTCAGTAGTTGTCGCCGCATGTTGTTCTCCCCGGAACATGAGCACTCATTATCGTTATCCGTCTGATGGGTGGTCAAGCGAAGAGTTCCCCTGAGTCCACTTTTCTAGCGACGAAAAAAAAGCGGAGCAGCCGCTGCTCCGCTTTTTCGTGCCTTTTGCGCCCGCTTCGCTTATACCAGCGCGGCTTTGCGCATGTTGGCTTTCATTTCGTTGTAGACCTGATTGACGTGCTGCTCGGCCCACTTCTGGTCGTCGATCTTTTCGAGCTTGACGGCAGAGTACTTGTATTCCGGCGTTCTCGAGATCGGATCGAGGTGGTCGAGGGTCAGTTCGTTACAGGCGCCGATCCACCACTGGTAGGTCATGTATACCGCGCCGACATTGGCCCGCTCGCTGACATTGGCCCGCGAAATGACCTTGCCGCGCCGCGAGGCGACCCAGACCAGTTGCTGGTCCTTGATGCCCAGCGCTTCGGCATCCTTCGGGTGGATCTGCACGCGACCCGGCTCGTCGGCCAGCGTTTGCAGCGCGCTGCAGTTGCCGGTCATCGAGCGGCAGGAGTAGTGACCCACTTCGCGCACGGTGCACAGCGCTAGCGGGTAGTCGTTGTCGACCAGATCGACCGGCGGTACCCACTCGGAGGCAAAAAGTTGCGCCTTGCCGCTCGGGGTGTCGAACTTGTTGTCCTTGTACAGCCAGGCGCGACCGGGATCGTCCACCGTCAAGGAAGGCCATTGCACGTAACCGAGGCCGGCCAGCTTGTCGTAGGTGGCGCCGTAGAAAATCGGGCACAGCTCGCGCAGTTCGTTCCAGATTTCCTCGGTGTTGTTGTATTTCATCGGGTAGCCCATGGCGGTGGCCATCAGGCTGTGGATTTCCCAGTCGTGCTTGACGTCGCCCTTGGCGTCAACCGCCTTGTAGAAGCGCTGGAAGCCGCGGTCGGCGCTGGAGTACACGCCTTCGTGCTCGCCCCAGGAAGTGGCCGGGAAGATCACGTCGGCGATCATCGCCGTCTTGGTCATGAAGATGTCTTGCACGATGATCAGTTCAAGCTTGCTGAAGGCTTCGCGCACGACGCTCAGATCGGGTTCGGTCTGCAGGGGGTCTTCGCCGAAGATGTAGAAGGCTTTGAGTTTGCCTTCCTGAATCTTGTGCGGGACTTCGGTCAGGCTGGTGCCCTTTTCGCCCGGCAGCTTGGCAACGCCCCAGGCCTTTTCGAACTTGGCGCGCGCTTCGGCGTCCATGACCTTCTGGTAGCCGGGGAAGAGGTTGGGCAGCGCGCCCATGTCGCAGGCGCCTTGCACGTTGTTCTGGCCGCGCACCGGGCCGACGCCGACGTTCGGACGGCCGAGGTTGCCGGTGATGGTGGCGAGGCTGGAGAGGCCGCGCACGACGTCGACCGACTGGCCCCATTGCGTGACGCCCATGCCCCACAGGATGGTGGCCGATGGCGCTGCGGCATACATGCGCATGGCTTCGCGCACCAGTTGCGGGTCGAGGCCGGTAATCGAGGCGGTGTATTCGGGCGTGTACTTGGCCACCATCGCCTTGTATTCCTCGAAGCCTTCCGAGTACTTGGCGACGTAGTCCTTGTCGTAGAGGCCTTCGTTGATCAGCACGTTGGCAAAAGCATTGACCAGCGCCATGTTCGAGCCGTTCTTGAGCGGCAGGTAAAGGTCGGCGGTGCGTGCCGTTTCGATGACGCGCGGGTCGCAAACGATGACCTTGGCGCCTTTTTCCTGGGCCTTGACGATGCGGCGGGCGACGATCGGGTGCGAGTCGCTGGCGTTGTAGCCAAAGACCAGGATGCACTTGGTGTCTTCGATTTCGACGATGGAGTTGCTCATGGCGCCGTTGCCGAGCGTCATTTGCAGGCCGGCAACCGAGGGGCCGTGGCAGACGCGGGCGCAGCAGTCGACGTTGTTGGTGCCGATGGCTGCACGGGCGAACTTCTGCATGACGTAGTTGGCTTCGTTACCAGGGCCGCGTGAGGAGCCGCTGACCATGATGGCGTCGGGGCCGTGCTTTTCCTTGATCGCCTTGAGCTTCGAGCTGGCGAAGGAAATGGCTTCATCCCACGAGACGGCTTCGAATTCGCCGCCGCGCTGGCGACGGATCAGAGGTTGCGTCAGGCGTGGCGTGAGCAGCTTGGTATCGTTCAGAAAGTCCCAGCCGTAGAGACCCTTGAGGCACAGCGCACCTTCGTTGGTGACGCCGTTGGCGCCTTCAGCGCCGATGACCTTGTTGTTCTCGACCAGCAGGTTGATTTTGCAGCCGGAGCCGCAATACGGGCATACCGTGATGACTTTTTCCATGATTCAACTCCTGAAGTCTTACCGCGTCTGCGGCATGCTGGTGAGGGTCTTTTCACGCCGTTTGGCGCTGGTTGCGTCCAGACCGGCGGGGTCGATCATATACAGTGCTTCGGTCGGGCAGGCCGGGATGCAGGCCGGGCCGCTGGCGACATCGATGCACAGGTCGCATTTGTGCGCGACGGAGATGGTCGAGCGCACGTTGGAGGAACCGAGGTTTTGTTCGGCCACCGGCGTCTGGATGACTTCCATGGCGCCGAACGGGCAGGCCAGCACGCAGGTCTGGCAGCCGATGCAGCGCGATTTGACGAGTTGCACGGTACCGGCGCGATAGACCAGAGCCTTGGTCGGGCAGGCGTTCACGCAAGGAGCGTTTTCACATTGGCGGCACTGCACTGGCGCGGTGGTTTTCAGATCCTTGACCAGACGCAGACGCGGTTTGAAGTTGGCCGGCGAAAGCGACTGTGCGGTTCCGTCGCCGAGCGGGTGGGCGAGTGCGCACGCGACTTCGCAGGTGCGGCAACCAATGCATTTGTTGGGTTCTGCAATTACAAACCGGTTCATCTTTGCTCCTCCTGAGCGTGCAATCGACGATATGGACGATGTGTGACGAGGTGTTTTGGCAGGGGCACGCATCATGCTATGCTGCTACCTTTTTCGAAAACGGGCGACATTATAGTCCCATCTTTCGATTTGGACACACGAAGGCTTTTGGCAAAGAGTCGTTCCTCAGATCATTTTTGGTATTCAGAGTTCCCATGACCACAGAAAACACCACCGAATCCGTGCCGGCGAGCTGCCCGGTTGCACGTTCTTTGGCCGCGTTGCGCGCCCAACTGCGCTCCCTGGATGGCGCGGGTAGCAGTGCGGCGCGTACCTCGCTGGCTTCGGCAGCGCGCATCGTCACCGAAATCAGTCTGGGTCGCGGCACCGCGAAGCATCTCGAAGATCTGTCGCTGATTGCGATCGAGTTGGCTAATCTGGTGCCGTCGGTGGCCAACGATCTGGCGACTTCGCTGGTCGGTGAGCGCGATGAGTGGCTCAAACACGTGGCCGATCAAGCCTGCAGCGCCGATGTCTGCATCAAGCCGCGCTATGTGCCGTGTCAGGAAGCCTGCCCGGCGCACATCGATATCCCGAGCGTGCTGGCCAACATCGCCCACGCGCAATACAAGGATGCGCTCGACGTGCTGCTGAAAGACACGCCGCTGCCCAATTCCTGCGGTCTGGTTTGCCCGGCGCCCTGCGAAAACGCCTGCGTGCAGAAGACCGTCAGCAAGGCCATCGTGATTCGCCCGATGAAGTCGGTGGCTGCGCGTTGCAGCGAGGTCTATCCGAAGATCGATTGCGCTCCGGCGACCGGCAAGAAAGTGGCGATCGTCGGCGCAGGCCCTGGGGGTCTGACTGCCGCCTATTATCTGGCGCAGAAAGGTCATCATTGCGAGATTTTCGATGAGCGTCCCGAGCCGGGCGGCATCATGCGCTACGGCATCCCGAACTACCGCTTGCCGGTCGAGATCCTCAATTCCGAGATCAACATGGTCAAGGGGCTGGGCGTCGAGATTCATAACGGCGTGGCCATCAACAATGTGAAAGAGCTCAAGAACAAGGGGTTTGACGCGGTGTTTCTGGCCACCGGCCTGCAGAATTCGAAAGGCCTTGGCGTGCCCGGCGAAGACCAGCCCTTCGTGCTCGGCGGCATGGACTTCCTGCGCAAGGTGCGTAACGGCCAGAACCCGCAAGTCGGCCCGCACGTCATCGTGATTGGTGGCGGTAACGTGGCTATCGACGTGGCCATGACCTCCTTCCGGCAGGGTGCGACCAAGGTGCAGATCTGGTATCGCCGCACCCGCGACGTAATGCCGGCCAACCCGCACGAAGTGCAGATGGCGCTCGATGAGGGCGTCGAGTTGATCGAACTGTGGGCGCCGACGCAAGTGCTGCCGGACAATCAGATCGAATTTGCCCGTTCCAAGCTCGCAGCAGACTTCGCGACCGCGAAAAACGTCATCGTCCGCGCCGACCACATCATCGCCGGCATCGGTCAGGATGCCGATCTGGCCTACCTTGAAGGCTGCGCCGTCGAGACCAAGTGGGGCAACATCGTTAACGACCCGGTGACGCTGATGACTGGCGAGCCCGGCGTGTTCACCGGCGGCGACGTGGCGCACGGCGGCAGCACCGTTGTTGCGGCCATCGGCTCGGCCAAGCGCGCGGCCGAATCGATCCATGCCTACCTGACGGGTAGTGAGATGGATCTCGAATCGCTCTTGCCGCAGCGGCGCAGCAACGTAACGCCGGTTCACGCCGGCGCCGTTGCCCGCACCAAGGCCGAACGTCCGCATGTGCCGGAAAAGGAGCCGCTGCAGCGTCGTGTTTCGCACGATGCGGTTCTCTTCGATTTCGAAGAAAACGTCGCCCGCGTCGAAGCCTCGCGTTGCTTGCGTTGCGACCAGTGTATCGGTTGCGGACTGTGCGAACTGGTGTGTACCGAAGTTGGTGCGCAAGCCTTGCGCATGGTTGAAATCAAGCCGGGGCGTTACGCTTTTGAAAACTTCACCCGGCCGGCTGACAAGTGCATCGGTTGCGGTGCCTGCGCGGCGGTCTGCCCGACCGGTGCGATCACCGTCGAAACCGTCGGCAACGAGCGCGTGACCACCATCACCGGCACCGAAGTCCGCCGTCAGCCGCTGTTGCCGTGTTCCGTTTGCGGCACGCCGTACATTACCACTGCGCAGCATGCGGCGATGTGCGAGCGGCTTGGCGTCGAAGAGCCCGAGCCCTGCGTCTGCCCCTCCTGCGCAAAAGACCGGACCGGTAATGCGATGCTGGCCATGCCCTGGTAAGACGGCGACACACTGAAATGAAAATGCGCCCCGATCGGCTTTGGCTGTCGGGGCGTTTTTACAACTGGACTACTTCATGAAAATCGCACACGTCGCCTTGTGGTGCCGCGATCTGGAGCGTGCTGTCGCGTTCTGGGAAAAATACTTTGGCGCGGTGGCGGGGGCGCCTTATGCCAGTGCGCGACGTCCGGGTTTTGTTTCACGCTTTATTCGTCTGGCGGAAGGCGCGGAGTTGGAGTTGATGAGCGCGCCCTGGCTGGAAGAAGGCGCACCGCCGGCCGTCGAGCGCCCCGGTTGGGCGCATGTGGCGATTTCGCTGGGGTCTGAGGCGGCCGTCGATGCGCTGGCTGCCCGCCTGTCTGCCGACGGCCTCCTGGTCGCCGCCCCGCGTCATACCGGCGACGGTTTCTACGAAGCCGTGGCGCAAGATCCGGAAGGCAATCTGGTCGAGATCACGGCCTGATTGAAAAATAGCCCGGTAGGGCGTTAGACCACGCGGTTACGACCTGCGCTCTTGGCTAGATAGAGCGCTTTATCGGCCGCGGAATACAACTCATCCACGCTGCCGCTGTGGCCTTTAGGCAAACTGCTTATGCCAAAGCTGGCGCTTATCGAGAGTTCAAGGTCATTTATCGTCATGGGGGACTTGTTCAGTGAGGTGCGTAGTGCCTCGGCCAGTTCCAGTGCGCCATTTTTCGGTGTTTCACGAAGCAGTATCACGAACTCCTCACCGCCCAGTCGAGCGACCAAATCTTGCGCCCTGACGCGCTTGCTCAACAGCTTTGCCGTCTGCTTAAGCACTTCATCGCCAACGGGGTGACCGTAACTGTCATTGATTTTCTTGAAGTGATCCAGATCAACCATGATCAGGCTGGTGTCTGCAGGGTAGCGGCGCGCGCGCACCAGCTCGGCTTTGGTCAAACGCAGAAACTCGCGCCGATTGCATAGGCCGGTGAGTGTGTCGTGTGTCGCTTGGAACTCAAGGTCTTCCTGTTTCTGCGCTAACCTCGCGTTGGCATCGGCAAGCTCCCAGCGCAGATGCGTAGCCGTGAAGAATTGCCGCCAGGCCAGAACAGAGACGACAAGGCTTATTCCCGTGGCGGCGAAACCGTGGCTGCGACCAATGGCCAGTAGCGATGCATCGTGCTGAGTCAATCCCAGTGCCCAGAAATAAAGAATGTACGCCAGCACATAGAGCGGAAAAGTGACGCGTGGTCGTCGCAGCGACATCAGAGCACTAATCAGAGAGGTCATGGCGAACAAGGTTGTGCTTGGAGTGGCCCACTGGTCGATGGTGGATAGCGCGATGCCAAAACAAAGGCACACCACGGTAAAGATGTCCTGCAGTGCAAGTGACAACGCCGGGCTTGGAGCCTTTTGCCGGGATACAAGGTAGATGGCCGGCCCCAGAGTGGCCATGCAAAGCGCCATGACAATATGGGTCCAAGCGATACCATTGACCCATCGGGTAAGCTGCGGTGTTTGAGCTGCGATGCCTCCGAACAGGAATACCGACGCATATCCCAGGTTCAGTAGAAAAACGACCGCAGCGATGGTTCGAAAACGACGCAGGGTTTCACGCGTGGCGTCGATCTGGACAGCAATGTTTTGCTCGGCTCCGCAGCGCAACCAAGACAGAAGTAGGGCTAAACGAGCACGCATCGGCAGCCTTGTAATTACGATGTCAGCAACAGGGGCGGAAAAGGGCTTTCTTCGGGGCTTTTGTTGATTGGTTCTCGCGCAAGGCTTGGCCGTATTGTTCCGATGATTGCCCGCTTTGAGGTGCTCGAGTTTTGCGACCTGATTGACGCCGCACTAGCGTAGTCGTTTCAATGCGTTGAAGTTCAATCCGGGATGAGCCCGGATTGAACTCGGATAGTTTGATGTTAGCTGAGCTGGATCAGCACTTGCCCTTCGGTTACGGCGTCGCCTTCCTTGACAAGGATGGCGCTGACGGTCGCGGCGTTGGGGGCGTGGATCGGGGATTCCATCTTCATGGCTTCGAGAATGATGAGTTCCTGATCCTTGGCAACCTGCTGGCCGACCGAAACAACGATCTTGAAGACCAGTCCGGGCATCGGGCTGGTGATCGAGAGGCCTCCGGCCGCCGGGGCTGCGGCGGGAGCAGCGGCTGTCGGTGCAGCGACCGGGGCGGGTGCGGCGGCTACTGAGGAGATGGCCGGACTGCCTTTGACGACTTCGACGCCGACTTCGTAGGTTTTGCCTTCCAGGGTGATTCTGAGCGTTTTCATGTTTAATTTCCTGTTATTTCAATTCGGTAGCCGTGATCAGGTCAGGTGCGATGAGTGCAGGTCGGTGCGGCCCAGTTGCGACCAGCTCCAGTCCAGGCTCGACATCGGGCGGAACTTGACGACCGTGA
>CAZZDF010000060.1:0-8426 GCA_964652915.1 uncultured Propionivibrio sp.
CGACGGGGACAAAAACGACGGGTAGCACGGAAATTCTCCTTTTTACCGGGGTTGGAAAAGTGAAACCCCAGGTGCCTTGCAGCAACCGGGGTCAGGAGAATGATATGTAGGATGGGCGGCGGGCTCGTGCGCTGGGATGGATGCCCCGTGGCTAGATGTAGTCTTCCCGCATCACCATCAAGAATGACCCGTCGCCCTCATCGCCGGTACGGCATGGCGACGGCCCGACGACATTGCCACCGGGAAGCTATCCCGTCGATCCGGATGCCGCCGTCAATGGCAATCAGCGTGAATCGCTGCCTGTCGGCAAATACGGCAAGGGCAACAAGGTTCGCCAGCCTGCGCCCGACGCCGTCAAGGCGCTGGTCCATGTCATGGAAGAAAAAGGCTCGGATGTGAATCTGGCCTGCCACCTCATCAACGACGGCTGGGCAGGTCGCTACGACGCTGCTGTGGTCATATCGAACGACACCGATCTGGTCGAACCGATCCGCATCGTCGTGCAGGAACTCAAAAAGCCGGTCACCCTGCTATGCCCGTCACCGTTCGGGGCCGCCAAACCGCTCGCGGCAGTGGCCAGCCACGTTCGGCACATTCACACCGCACACCTGAAAGCCTCGGTCTTTCCCGACACCCTGCCGGGGACCGGCATTACAAAGCCAGCAAGCTGGTAGCACCAATCATCGAAGCCGGCTATGCCAAGCCGCGCTCCATTCTGCGTAGCACTACCTCGTTGCTTTGCACCAGTTGCCGCAGTTGCGTGAGCCGTTCCCGCTTCTGTCGGCCGGCGCCAAGTAACAACCGAGACCCCATTCCGCCCAGAACGCCAATCCACCACGTATTGGTGACCACGGCCAAACCGCCGCCCGCCAAGTAGGCGAGGTAGGTCTTTGTTGATCGTTCGCCAAACTGGCGACTTTTTTGATAGGCAGTCAAACCTTCTTGGCTGTACGCCGAAAACGCAATCAGCGCCAGCGAAACTGCGGAAGGCATCCAGTCCATCGAGACAGTTGCGCCGTCCATGGCCCCCGCGACGGCGGCGGATAGCGCATCTTCTGAAATACCACTATCGATCACGTTTTCCGCGAAACCCTGCATGACCAGATGGCTATGGACTTCCGAAGTGGTGACCACGTCAATGTGCGGATTTTTCTCCAGTGCGCTTGCCACGTAGCTCACCGAATCGGTTGCCTTGGCCTGAATGGTGTCTCGCAGAACGCCATCCGGGCCAATAACGGCGATGTCCCACCCCGGATTCGTCGCGCTGCGTGCCAACTCGGCATGGAAACCGGAAGGGAGATGGCCATCGTTGAGATAATCGACGTATTGCACTTCAAACAATTTACCTTTCACACCCGAGGCAAACCCGATTAACTCCTGCCCATCCAATCGCTCCACCTGCTCGGTGAATGATCGGCCTGCGGCAACATTGGGATAAGCCAGCGCATAAGCGCGCTCGATATCTGCTGGAATGTGCCCGGAACTGACATAGGCAGCCAACGTTTCACCGCCTACCAGCAAGGTATCCAGCAAAACAGCTTTTCGCCGGTTCGTGACACGCAGCCGATTCTTGAACTGATTGGATAATTCTCGATACCGCCGACTCTGGACCTCGACGGTGCGCACTTGGGTATTGATGGATTCTTGACGAACCAGATGACCGGACGCATCACGAACGACACCCGCCGTGCCTTTTACGACGCCCACCGTAGCACCCGCAATTTCATCACGGTGGTCGTAGATAGTCTTGGCTGTGAAGGCGGTTGCAGAATAAGCCGCCTTGGTTGTTACTGCCGCCGCCTTGCCGGCAACTTTCGCCGTCGCCATCGCAGCAGCGCCGATTTCTTCGCGATGATCGTAAATGACACCTGCCGTCGCCTTTGCCCCCTTATAGGCGACCCCAGCGGTAACGGCAGTCGCCTTCGCCGTGAGCTTGGTTGCTCCCCACGCGAGTTTGCCAACCGACTTTAGGAATCCCACCGCGATTTCTCAGGAACTATGTTTGTGACTCGAAACTGTTGCCGCATTTTGGGCAATGTATTTCGATGTGCTTGCCGGCATCCACACGCAAATTAGCGCGACAGGATGGACATGGAACAATAGCCTTTTCTGGCGGCCGCGAGCTATCAGAGGTCTTCGGTTCCTGCTTGCTATTTCCACTTCTTTTTACGCCCCAGAAAAGACCCATTGCGAACATCGCCGAGGACGACCCGGCCCATGTTTTTCCGACTCGCAAGTACAAGTCGGCAAGAATGCTGAACCCAATCACAGCCACAACCCACGCAATCGCTGCCACCAACAGTGCCATTGCCCAACCTGCACCGCTCTTGGCACCAAAGACGGTGTTCTTGGCGGCCAGGCCAACCAAGTAGCCAAAGGCTGTAACGATGATCAAATCCAACATATGCCGACCTGTGCTCGGTGCGCTCAGAAGCCTTTTTGCTTCATGACGAAATCGTAAGCGGCATTGATTTCCTTCGATTTACGTTCAGCAACTTCACGTAACTCCCTACCCAACTGAGCCACTTTATCGGGGTGGTATTCGCTCATCCTTTGTCGATATGCCTTTCGTATTTCGTCACGCGAAGCATTCTGGTGCGTGCCGAGAATTTCGGCCCAGTGGGGAAACTCGTTCTGCCACTCTGGTTCGGGTCGCCGGCTCTCTTCTTGCGCTCGACTTTCCGAGCCTTTCTCATTAGTGGCCCGATCTTCGTTCTGCTCACGGCGGAAATCACTGCCGGACTCCGAGGGATCAGGCGTCGGCTTTGCGGCTTTCGGCTTTGACAACGCTTTTGAGACTACCCAGTACCCTACAAATAGACAGATTGCGATAGCCCAAAATTCTGACGAGGTCATACTTTTCTTTCGTTATCGTTGGGCGGCGAAGTTTTGTTTTCGATCGTATCGCCTGCTCTAGGCTGCGGTATTTCTTCGGGCGAATTCGACGATGAATTTTCGGCATCAGAACGGCCTTTTACTTCGGTTGCCAAATGAAATCTCCTGTGCAATTGCATCACATACTCCTGCGCATCCCGAGCAGCCGGAGAGTTCTCATCTTCAACAACGAGGTCGGCCTCCACCCGTCTAATCACCTCGCCAACAATATCCATCTGCTGCTCAACTGGAAGCGCGCGCTCGACGAAGTCAATCAAGTCGAGTTCCGGTGTTGTATTAAGGGAAACTTTCCTCAGCAAATTCACGGCACACGGCGGACACGCGATGCTCTCAAACGCCAAAGAAGAAAACTTCTCGGTGGGCAAATGGAATGAAGCGCGAATACGCCAGAGGCGAACGAGTTGGAAGACAATCCCGGAGTAAAGAACTGCCAGCAACACAAGAAAGCTCGCCGTTGATAAGAAGCGAAGACCAAACGGGATCGCCAGAAAAACGCCTAACCCAAGGAAAACGCTGATCGGAGCAAGCTTTGAAAAAAGAAGCTCATCATCTGACCGAAAACCAGCATGAGAACTTTCAGCATCGCCAGAAACAGTGGCCAGCTTGATATTCCAGGAAAGTTTATATGCAGGGTAGAAGGGCGCAAGAAGCGGCAGCATCAGCATCAATCGCTTGCCAAACGTTGCGTTGTCACGAGGGAATGCAACGTGCCACCCTTGGCGCGTGCGGCGCACCACCACCTGATTGTGATAGACAAGGGCGACACAATCATACAAATACAGCGCACCAATCAATACGATCAGCTGGGCCTCGGCAGAAATATGCACAACCGCCTCTATCAGGCCTTGTCCTTGCGCCGAAACAGACTACCGATGCCGGCAATCAAAGCCGCTCCCGCGCCGACTAGGATTTTCCAGTACTTTGCCAAGAACCCAGTTTTTGCGAGCGCCGCCGCAGCCCCACCGGCAACCAATGCTGCAAGCCCGTACTCTGCGACCTTATCGCCCTGCTTGAACTCTGTGTAACGCTGGCCTGAAACGAAACTATATCCATTCACAGCGGTCTTGAATGCCGGGAGCGCAGATGCAAGCGAGTCAGGTGCAACGACAAGCGTGGCCGACGTTACACCTTCCCGGCCAAGCAAGCGTGTTTCATAATTGACGCCCAAGCGGTTGGTATCAGAACTGACGAAAGAGATTGCCCATTCCAGTCGCTTTGTACCGGGGTCATAGAACGGTGGATATTTCCAGTCCATGTTAAGCAACTGAGGCCAGCCCTTTGCGCGGCGATTAGCGTTATCCGACTCCTGCCCTTCTTTCATTGATTGAATCAAAGCAGAAGCGTCGATTTTTTCATCGTCTTTGACGTACCCAGTTGCTTGATAGTGAAAAGTAGCCCACCAGGAGCCATCAGCCGGACCAAAGAAATATTCCTGACCGTTTGATGAATTGTGGGTTACCTCTTCGAGAAATCTGCGCGTATCAGCCGCATCGAGAAACAGGTATCCAGCAGGCACCGTAAAAGTTGCCACTGGGCCGACTTGAACCACTTGCGGCCCCTCCACCCACTTGAGGCTTCGGAGAACGGCCTGGGGGTCTTGCGCAGCAAAACCGGGCAACGTGAACCATAAGAAGAAAAGACAAAAAATACCCCTCAACGCTCTGCTCATGACTCCCCCTGTGCCTGAAATTTGTGGTAGTGATTGTAACACCACGGCCTCATAGGACGCCAATGGACTACACGACCAGTATCTGAGCGAGCGCCCTTGCGCCACGTTGTCTTCCTACCGTTTCAAGCACCGCAATACCCCCGCTGACCTGGTCAAAATTCAACGCTGACGGGTGGTCAAAATTGCGCGCTGATTGACACTTTCGCCAATGCCGGTGGATCAAGGGCTTCACCTTGATTGAGCTTGACCAGCATCTGGGCAAGGCGAAAAACGAGGGTGTCGTGGTTGGCGGCGGGCATCGGGCTTCCATTGTCACCGAGGTGTACAGATTGGCAAATCTGACCAAAGTAGTAGAAGTCGTTTTGCCGTTCATCACGCTGATGAGAATAATCGCCGTGCCTGACAGGTGGTGTCGTTCACCGTTCGAAAGAGACCCGGAAACAGAGAGGCTTTTGATATCGCCAGCAGGCCGAGGCGAATGATCTGGTGAGGCGAGTTCGGGCCAAGAAACCGGGAACCAGAAATGAACCAGACGCGAGATAGAAAACAAAAAAGCCAACCGAGAGGTTGGCTTACTTGCTTGATTTTCCAGTGTTTTTTGGTGGGTCGGGCGAGATTCGAACTCGCGACCAACGGATTAAAAGTCCGCTGCTCTACCGACTGAGCTACCGACCCAGAAATCAAGAACGGCGGATTATAGAGACCCGCCGAACAGCTGTCAACGCAAGACCTTGACCAATCGCGAAAGAAACCAGGATAACGACCCCACACCAACGCGTCTTACTACTCCGACACCAGCGCCGAAAGCTCTCTCTCTAGCAGGCTGGGATCACCAAGATTCAACTCAACCAGGCGACGCAAATGCGTCACGCTATCAAGATCAATCGAAACGCACAGCAGCCCAGCATAGTTCTCGTTGACATGGGCCACTCGCGCTTCAAGGCTGATCTGGTGATTCAACTCGGTTTCGTTGAGAAAAACGTGCAAGGTGCACAATGCGCTCGTGTCGATCGACACGCCATCTGGCAAGCGAATCAGGCCGCCTTTGAGCGAAAGATCGACAACGACCACAGCAATGGTGCTATCAGGGAACACCAGACTTGCTGGCGCATGAAAAGCAATGCGGGAATACTGGCGGCGCTCTTCGGTCATGATGCCTCCCCTTGACTAAATAACTTGACCTGCATGTTACTCCATCCCATCACTGGAATTAGCACGCACAGCTACTTCTTGAGGCGCTTTTTGGCAGTCACAGCAGCCGGACTATCCGGGTACTTGATCAATACGGTTTCCAGCGTCGACTTAACTCCTTTGGCGTCACCCAGCTCCTGCTGGCAGGTCGCAATGTTGATCAGCGAATCCGGCGCTTTGGGGTTTTGAGGCCAGCGGTTTACGACAACGCGATGGGCATCGATTGATTTCTTGCAGTCGTGCAAGGTGTAGTAGGCATTACCAAGCCAGTATTGGGCATTGGGCGCCAGGCTGCTCTCAGGATAGGTCTTCACGAATGCTTCAAACGCGCCTGCCGCCTCCTTCACCTTATTGGCCTTAAACAGGTTAAGCGCAGCCTCGTAGTCACGCGTTTCGGCCACCGGATCTTTTTTGCCCGAATCGGATGTCGGTTTAGTTTCATCCGTCGGCTTGCTGTCAGCAGATGCCGGCTCCATCTTGCGCAGCCGCCCGTCGAGATCAAGATAGAAATCCTGCTGCCGCTTTTTCGCTGACTCCAGCTCATAGGTCAGCGTTTCAACCTGACCATTGAGCCGGGCATTTTCTTCGCGCAGCGCTTGAATCTGGTTGACCAGATCAATCTGCGCTTTCGACAAGGTATCAAGGCGCTCGTTGGTCTTGATGGCCAGATCCTTTATCTGCCGCCGCGCCTCGTCATCATCGAAAATCGCCGCCCGCGCTGATGGTGCGCCCATAACGGCGAGCAACACAGCCAGCGTGCTCAGGCTTGTTGAAAGGCCCGTGGCAAAAAGCGAGCGGCGGGCAGGCATTTTAGAACTCGCCGTTATAGAGCATGTCGCCGCGGCGATTTTCGGCCCAGGCCGCTTCGTTCTGCCCCTCATTCTTCGGCTTCTCTTCGCCCAGGCTGACCGACTCGACCTGATCTTCACGCGCACCGAGCATGGTCAACATTTTCTTGATGGCATCCGCCCGCTTTTGACCCAAGGCGAGGTTGTATTCACGACTGCCACGATCATCGGTATTACCTTGAATCAGCATCTTGAATTGCGGACGGCTGGCCAGAAACTTGGCATGCGCGGTGACCAGATCTTTGTACTCCGGTTTCACTTCAAAACGGTCGTAATCAAAATACACGCTGCGCTTGGAAAGAATGTTCTTCGGATCGGTCAGCTCGGGCGGGAGCTTCCGTCCATCGACCCCCCCCGCGTTGACTGTGGCGACGCCATCGCGACCTTCAACCGGGGCGCCGTCGCCAGAATCCGGCGTCGAGCTACAACCAGTGATCAACAAGGCCAAAAGAGCGGGGATGATGAGTTTTTTCATGGTGTTACTCCTGCTTCAAAATTCAACAATAGTTAATACGTAAAGACCGCAATCGCTGGCTATTTGGCAAACGGGCCCCATGCCGGTTCGCGCACATCGCCTGCGGCGATGGAAAGACGTTGCTTGATACGCCCATCGACCGAAACCGCCGACAACACGCCGCGCCCACCAATCTCGGTAGCAATAAGAATCATCCGCCCGTTCGGCGCAAAGCTCGGCGATTCGTCCTTATAAGAATCAGTCAGAATCTGCACCTGCTTGCTGGCCAGATCCATTACCGCCAGCCTGAAGCCGCCATCACGCCGGCTGATGAAAGCCATGGTCTTGCCATCGGGTGAAATCCGCGGTGACACGTTGTAGCTGCCCTCGAAGGTAACGCGTTGGGCGTCGCCTCCGTTGACGCTGGTTCGATAAATCTGCGGGCTACCGCCACGATCGGAGGTGAAATAAATCGAAGCACCGTCCGGCGAGAAGAAAGGCTCGGTATTGATCGCCCCGGAACCAGTCAGGCGCTGCACCCCGGAACCATCGGCATTGACCGTAAAGATTTGCGAACCGCCATCCTTGGACAATACCACCGCCAGCTTGCGCCCGTCTGGCGACCAGGCCGGCGCCGAATTCGAGCCCTTGAAGTTGGCCGCCACAATGCGCTGACCGCTGACCAGCGAATGCACGTAAATTACCGGCTTCTTGTTTTCAAACGACACGTAGGCCAAACGCCCGCCATCGGGAGACCAGGCGGGCGAGATAATCGGCTCCTTGGAACGCAACGCCGCCTTGGCGTTTTGCCCATCCGCATCGGCAATATGCAGCTCATAACGATTCGCACCGCCTTTCACCACATAAGCGATACGCGTCGAAAAAATACCCGGTTCGCCAATCAACTGCTCGTAAATCACATCGGCGATGCGATGTCCCGCCGCGCGCAACATCGGGGTCGAAGTCACAAAGGCGTTGCCGGTAAGCGCCGATTGCTTGTTGACGTCGTAAAGCCGGAAGCGCGCCTCCTGACGGTTATCGCCAACCGATGAAAGACTGCCGGCAGCCAGTGCGTCAGCTCCACGGCCGCGCCAATCGCTATAGTTCGGAGGAGTCGTTTCGGTCATTGCCACACCTCCGGCGTCGACCATCTTGAAGAGACCGCTACGCTCAAGGTCGCCGCGAATCACCGAGGTAATCGCCCGGGAACTCCCCGGATCTCCGGCAAAATCGGCAATGGCCAGTGGGATGCGATTAGCACCGGCACCAGTAATTTCGATGGTTAGCTCGGCATGCGCCGAAGTCTGAAGCAAGGCCAGCGTACTGAATGCGATCAGGCTCAGGACGCGCAGTTTGAGCAAAGGTCGAA
>CAZZDF010000061.1:0-8398 GCA_964652915.1 uncultured Propionivibrio sp.
CGTGCTGTTCTTCCGAGAGCGATGGCTTGGTCAGTTGCACCGTATCCGCCAACCCAACCAGCGAAGCCAGCGGGGTGCGCAGGTCGTGGGAAATGGTCGAGAGCAGGGAGTTGCGCAAGCGTTCGGATTCCATTTGCACCGTCGTTTTTTGCGCGACGTCGATGTAGTGAATGCGTTCGATGGATATGGCCATCAGTGAGGCACAGGTGTCGAGCAGGCGGCGTTGTTGTGTGCTCAGCAAGCGTGTTGTCGGCAACTCGACGGCAAGCACGCCGCGCAAGCGCATCGTCGCCTTGAGCGGCAGGACTAGGCATTTGTTGGCCGGCAGCGTATTTGTGCCGCGCCCGGCGGCCTCACCGTGTTCAAAAGCCCATTGCGCAACGCCTATGTCGACTTCGGTGCTTGCGCCGGGCAGGGTCTTGAGCTTGTTCTGCTCGTCGGCGACGAGGACTGCCGTCTTGGCGGAAAACTCCTGCTGCAGAAAGCGTGCACCGATTTCGGCAACCTGCTCGACCAGCAGCGCGGCGGAGAGGTCGCGCGACATTTCGTACAAGCTGCTCATTCTTTTTTCGCGTTCGGTCACCGCGTCTACCTGATCTTTCAAACCGGCGGTCAGTTGGCCAACGACCAGTGCCATGATCAGCATGACGGCGAAGGTGATCAGATATTCCGCGTCGCTGACGGAAAAGGAGAAACGCGGGTGGACAAAAAAGAAATCAAACAGTCCGACGCCAACGAAAGCGGCGAGAATCGCCGGGCCGCGACCATAGGCCAGGGCGATGCCGACGACGGCAAGCAGAAACAGCATGACGATGTTGGTCAGCTCAAGTACGCCGATGAGCGGGGTGGCCAGCAGCGCGGTGATCGCGCATGCGGCAAAGGCGGCCAGATAGCCGCCCCAGCGTGTTTTTGTCGGAATCTCCGGGTGTCTGGGGCTTGTCGAGTTTTCCGCAGGCGCTTTGGCCAGCGCGAGGCGCAGGATGTCGAGGTCCTGCGCCTCGGCTTCGATGAGGTCGCCGATCGAGCGTTGCCAGGGCCAACGCCAGCGGCGATCGGGTCGTCCCATCACCAGACGCACCAGATTGTGTTCTCGGGCGTAATGGATCAGCGCCGGGGCGACCTCCGGTGCGGTGATTGTGGTGGTGGCGGCGCCGAGATCCTGCGCCAGCTTCAGCACTTTGAGCACGCGCTGCCGTGTGATGTCTTCTTCGCTGGTGGTGTCGACATGCACGGCATGCCAGGAGACGTCGAGTTGTGCGGCCAGTCGCGCGGTGGCGCGGACAATTCGTTCGCTGCGCTTGTCATCGCCAATGCAGGCGAGCAGTGAGCCGCGATTGGGCCACACCGCGGCCGAGCTGGGGACATTGCGGCTGCGGTAGGCCAGCATTTCGCCGTCGACGCGGTTGGCCGTGCGGCGCAGCGCCAGTTCGCGCAAGGCCAGCAGATTGCCTTTGCGGAAGAAATTTTTCGACGCCACTTCGGCTTGTTTCGGCAGATACACCTTGCCTTGGCGAAGGCGTTCGAGTAATTCGTCGGGCGGGAAGTCGACAACCACCACTTCGTCGGCTTCATCAAAAATGTGGTCGGGGACGGTCTCGTGGACGCGTATCCCGGTAATGCCGCTGACGATGTCGTTCAGTGTTTCGAGGTGCTGGACATTGAGCGTCGAATGCACATTGATGCCGGCGGCGAGCAATTCTTCGACGTCCTGCCAGCGTTTTGGGTGGCGCGAGCCGGCGGCGTTGGAGTGCGCCAGTTCGTCGATCAGAATGATCTCGGGCTTGCGGGCCAGCGAGCCGTCGAGGTCGAACTCCTGCAGGGTGTGATCGCGGTAAGCCACTTCGCGCATCGGCAGGCGTTCCAGACCATGGGTCATCACCTCGGTTTCGATCCGGCCGTGCGTTTCCACCACGCCGATCGCCACGTCGATGCTCTGCAACAGCAGCTGCCGGGCATCGTCGAGCATGGCGTAGGTTTTGCCCACGCCGGCCGAGGCGCCGAAAAATATTTTCAGCTTGCCGCGTTTGGACTGCGCTTCTTCCGCTTTCAGCAGATCGATCAGCCGGTCCGGATCGGGGCGTTCAGTGTCCATTGCCGAGAGGTCTCATTCAGTTGTCGCGTTATTTGGTCTCGCTGTCGAGCGCCAGATTGAGCGCCAGAACGTTGATCCGGGGTGCGCCAAAGATACCCCATTGGCGATCTTCGGTGTAGCGGGTGACAAGCGTCTTGATCTGCGCCGGTTCCAGCTGGCGCGCGCGGGCGACGCGTTCGATCTGGTATTCGGCGGCGGCCGGGCTGATGTGTGGGTCGAGTCCGCTGGCTGAGGCGGTGACCAGATCGGCTGGAATCGGAAGCTTGTTTTCCGGGTCTGCCGTTTTCAAAGCTTCGATTCGGCCTTTGACGGATTCGGCCAGCGCCGGGTTGAGCGGGCCAAGATTGGAGCCGCCGGAAGCCGCACCGTTGTACGGAGTCGGGGCGGTGGCCGATGGCCGTCCCCAGAAATAAGCGGGATCGCTAAAGCTCTGCCCGATCAGGCTTGAGCCAATCTGCTTGCCGTCTTTGACGATCAAACTGCCATTGGCTTCTTCGGGAAACGCCGTTTGCGCGATGGCAGTGATGAGCAGCGGGTAGGCTACGCCGGTAATGGCGGTGAGCAGGATAAAAAGCACGATGGCCGGACGTAACAGATTTTTCATGAGAGTTCTCCAGTTCAGGCCAGACCGATGGCGGCGATGAACACGTCGATCAGCTTGATGCCGATGAAGGGGACGATAATGCCGCCCAGCCCGTAGATTGTCAGGTTGCGCCGCAGCAGCGTGGCGGCACCCAAGGGGCGGTATTTGACGCCCTTCAGCGCGAGCGGGATGAGGAAAACGATGATCAGCGCGTTGAAAATGACCGCCGAAAGAATGGCCGACGACGGGCTGGCCAGGTTCATCACGTTGAGTGCGGCGAGCTGCGGATAGGTGCTGACAAAGGCGGCAGGGATGATGGCAAAGTACTTGGCGATATCGTTGGCAATGGAAAAAGTGGTCAGCGAGCCGCGCGTCATCAGCATCTGTTTGCCGGTTTCGACCACTTCGATCAGCTTGGTCGGATTGGAGTCGAGGTCGACCATATTGCCGGCCTCCTTGGCCGCCTGCGTGCCGCTGTTCATGGCCACGGCGACGTCGGCCTGAGCCAGCGCTGGTGCGTCGTTGGTGCCGTCGCCGGTCATGGCGACCAGGCGGCCTTCGGCCTGATATTGACGGATCAGCGCCAGCTTGGCTTCCGGCGTGGCTTCGGCGAGAAAATCGTCGACGCCGGCTTCGGCGGCGATCGCCGCGGCCGTGACGCGGTTGTCGCCGGTGACCATGATCGTCTTGATGCCCATTTGGCGCAGCTCGGCAAAACGTTCGCGGATGCCGCCCTTGACGATGTCTTTCAGCTCGATCACGCCGAGAACACGGGTACCGTCGGCGACGACCAGCGGCGTACTGCCGCGCCGTGCGACTTCTTCGACTTTATCGTTGACCGAGTCGGGGAAGGTCGCGCCCAGCGCTTCGACGTGTTTGCGGATGGCTTCGGCGGCGCCTTTGCGGATCTGGCGATCGCCCATATTCACGCCGCTCATGCGGGTGTTGGCGGAGAAATGCACGAATTGCGCGTCGAGTGCGTGGATGTCGCGCTCGCGTAACTGGAAGCGTTGTTTGGCAAGAATGACGATGCTGCGGCCTTCCGGCGTTTCGTCGGCCAGCGAGGCGAGTTGTGCGACATCGGCCAGTTCCGCTTCGCTGACCCCGTTGGCCGGGAGAAAGGCCGAAGCCTGACGGTTGCCAAGCGTGATCGTGCCGGTCTTGTCGAGCAACAGCACATCGACGTCGCCGGCGGCCTCGACGGCGCGCCCGGAGGTGGCGATGACATTGGCTTGCATTATGCGGCTCATGCCGGCTACGCCGATTGACGAGAGCAGGCCGGCGATGGTGGTCGGAATCAGGCAGACGAGCAGTGCCAGCAACACGGTGATGGTCACCGGAGAGCCGGCAAGGCCAGCTTCTCCGGCCAGCTTGGCGCCGAAGATGGAGAACGGCAGCAGGGTGACGGTGACGACGAGGAAAACGATGGTCAGTGCGACCAGCAGGATGGTCAGCGCGATTTCGTTCGGGGTCTTTTTACGTTTGGCGTTTTCGACCATGGCAATCATGCGGTCGACAAAGGTTTCTCCGGGATTGACCATGATGCGTACGACGATCCAGTCCGACAGTACCTGCGTGCCGCCGGTGACCGAGGAAAAGTCTCCGCCGGATTCGCGGATGACCGGTGCCGATTCGCCGGTAATGGCCGATTCGTCGACCGAGGCGACGCCTTCGAGTACTTCGCCGTCGGCGGGGATGATGTCATGCGCCTGAATCAGTACGACGTCGCCTTTGCGCAGATCGGCTGCCGGGGTCATCACCCAGCGCGCGCCGAAATGCGGTTCCTCGAGCTTCTTGGCCCAGCTTTCTTTCTTCAGGCCGCGCAAGGCGGAGGCCTGCGCCTTGCTGCGCCCTTCAGCGAGCGCTTCGGCAAAGTTGGCGAAGAGCACGGTGAACCACAGCCACAGTGCGATCGCCAGGGTAAAGCCGGGGCTGGCGGTGACCTGCGCATCGACGCGAGCGCTCAGCGATTGCAGCCAGAGGAGTGTAGTCAGAATGCTGCCGACATAGACAACAAACATGATCGGGTTGCGCCATTGGATGGCCGGGTTCAGTTTCCTGAAGGCATCAACGACGGCGGGGCCGGCCAGTGCCGGGTCAAACAGGGTAAATGCTTTGCGTTTCATGGTGAACTCCTGTGGCTCAATGCGCGGCCAGCAGCGTCAAATGTTCGATGACCGGGCCGAGCGCCAGCGCCGGAACGTAATTGAGCAGGCCAACCAGCAGCACGACGCCGATCAGCAGGGTGATGAACAGCGGGCCGTGTGTCGGCAGGGTGCCTTCGGAGGCAGCCAGCCGTTTCTTGGCGGCCAGCGAACCGGCAATGGCCAGCACCGGCACGATCACGCCAAAGCGGCCGAACCACATGGCGACGCCGAGCAGGATGTTGTAGAAAGGCGTGTTGGCCGAAAGACCGGCGAACGCGCTGCCGTTGTTGTTGGCCGCCGAGGTGAAGGCATAAAGGATTTCCGAGAAGCCGTGCGCGCCGGGGTTGGCGATGCCGGCGAGTCCACCGTTGCTCATCACGGCGACGGCTGTGCCGATCAGCACCAGCAGCGGCGTCACGAGGATGGCGATGGAGGTCATTTTCATTTCATGGATTTCGATTTTTTTGCCGAGGTACTCCGGCGTCCGGCCGATCATCAAACCGGAAATGAAGACGGCCATGATGGCAAAGAGCAGCATGCCGTAGAGGCCTGTGCCGACGCCGCCGAAAACCACTTCGCCGAGTTGCATCAGAACCAGCGGAATCATCCCGCCGAGTGGAGTAAAGGAATCGTGCATGGCATTGACTGCGCCGCACGATGCGGCGGTGGTGATGGCGGCAAACAGTCCGGAGTCGGCAATGCCGAAGCGGGCTTCCTTGCCTTCCATATTGCCGAGCGAGGGGTCGATGCCCAACTGCGTCAGCAGGGGGTTGCCTTGCTGTTCGAAATGCATGGCCGCGCCAGCCAGAACAACAAACAGCAGAGTCATTGCGGTAAGTAGCGCCCATCCTTGGCGGCGGTCGCCGACCATTTGCCCGAAGCAAAAGCACAGCGCCGCCGGAATCAGGAAAATCGACAGCATCTCGACAAAGTTGGTGAGCGGGGTCGGATTCTCGAACGGATGGGCCGAGTTGGCGTTGAAAAAGCCGCCGCCGTTGGTGCCGAGCATCTTGATCGCTTCCTGCGAGGCGACCGGGCCCATGGCCAGGGTTTGCGTGGTCGGCGCTTGCAGCGTTGCAACTTCCCTGTAGGCGTCGAAATTCTGAATCACGCCTTGTCCGGCGAGAATGACGGCGACGATGATCGAGAGTGGCAGCAGTACATGCAGCGTGACCCGCGTAAGGTCTACCCAGGCGTTGCCGATGGTCGTTGCCGTGTGACGGGCAAAGCCGCGAATCAGGGCGACAACGACAGCGATGCCGGTGGCGGCCGAGAAGAAGTTTTGTACGGCGAGCGCCAGCATCTGTGTCAGGTAGCTCATGGTTGACTCGCCGGCGTAGCCTTGCCAGTTGGTGTTGCTGACAAAGCTGATCGCCGTATTGAAGGCCGAATCCGGGCTGACGTTGGGCATGGCTTGCGGATTGAGTGGCAGCCAGAGCTGCACGCGCTGCAGGAGATAGACCGCGAGGAGACCGAGGGTGTTGAAGAGGATGATGGCAAAGGCATACCTCAGCCAGTTCATTTCCTGCTCCGGCCGTACGCCGGCCATCCGGTAAATCGGACGCTCGATGCGCGAGGCAAAGTTGAAGCGGCCATCCATGACGTTGGCGATATACGTGCCAAGCGGTTTGGCCAGCAGCAGGAGAGCGGTTAGAAAAACGCCGAGAAGAACCAGTGCATGCGGGTTCATGAAAAGTCCTCCGGGTTAAGCAGCGCCATGATCAGGTAGCCGAGCAAGCCGGCCGCGATGATCGCGCAAAGAATATACAGCCAGCTCATTGGTGGCCTCCCAGCCGGGCGCAGCCGGCGGCAAAGCCAATCATCAGCGCACCGAACAGCGCGATGACGAAAAGATAAACAACGTCCATGAATCCACTCCTTGTACTTGCTTCGATGCCGTTATCTTAGTGAAACGGGTGTCAAAACGCTGACAAGAAATCGAGAGGGCGTATCAAGAAAGTGTAAAGATGGGGGCTAAGGTTTATCCTGAAATCCTCTGTTGAACTACGAAAAGACGTTCATCCTTCGACAGGCTCAGGACGAACGTTTTTTTTTGGGCGCCCACGCTGGGTGAGCGCTCCGTTCGCCCTGAGCAGAACGCTATGCGGGCGTGTCGAAGGGCATGGGCAATTACAACGGAGCATTTCAGGTTTATCGAAATCATCTGCCCAGCAAGTAGGGTTTGCAAACCGCCGGTTTGCGAACGCGGTCGGAGCGCGTCAAAGCCGACCAGACGCTAGGGTGCCAACAAGTTGCACACCCTAGCGGGCTAACGCCGCTGGACAGCCGCATTGCGTGGCATTGCAGCCGTACGGTTTTGGGGTTTGTAGTCCAGGATTCGTCCCTTTGCGGACGGCTAGATCACCGGAAAGCGGCCGTTCGGATCGTGATAATTTAATCTTGGCCTGGTACTTTTCGCTCGCTACTTGAAGAGCTTATCGACGTTCATGCCATCGAGAATCTTGACCAACTCTTCTCGACTAAGTGCGCGAGGCTGCCCCATATTCATGATCACAAGCGTCTTGCCAGCTTTTTCGTAGCTGACCGCCAGACTGCCGGAGGGAGCGAGGGCGTCAGTGTAGATGGCCGGGGTGCCATTGTAGGCGAAGGGGAGAGGTTTTTTCTTGTTGACCGTTTGATTCGCCATTTTACTGAATTCGGCCGCTGGTTTGATCTGGAGGCCGATCAATTCTTCTTTCTTGTTTATCCACATGGCCATGTAGATGCACGGGTCTGTTTCTTCAACGCCGCCGTAGGTGTAGCCAGCGACGCTCGCGGATTTAGCCCAGCTGGCGAGGCTGTTCGTGTCGATTTTAGCCGCCCAAACCGGGGTGGCCATGAAGAGAGTACATAATAGAGAGAGAAGCAACTTTTTCACTGGCAATCCTTTCAACAATAAATGGATAGGCAAAAGACCTTGTTTGCAAGAGGTATTTTGCCGCAAAGGTAAGTTAGTGAGCATCGGCGCTAAACGGGTTTGGCTCACATTAGATTTCGCAACTCTGAATAACCGCTTTGGGCCGGTCACGGACGAAACCAATCCCGTCTTGAATGGCCGTAGCTGCCACTATTGCAGTCATTGAATGCCAAATGACATGTTCTAAGACACCGCCAGCATCCGGTCGAGCGCGAGCTTGGCGAGTTTGGCTTCGTGTTCCGGTACCTTGATCTGGTTAACGACCTGCCCGGCGGCGAGGTTTTCGAGGGTCCAGGCGAGGTGTTGCGGATCGATGCGTTGCATCGTCGAGCACATGCAGACGGTCGGCGACATGAACTGGACGATCTTGCCTTCGGCCTTGACTTCTTCGGCCAGCCGGTTAACGAGGTTCAGCTCGGTGCCGACCAGCCAGCGCGTGTTGGGCGCGGCTTCCTTGATGGTTTTGACGATGAGTTCGGTCGAGCCGACATGGTCGGCCAGTTTGCACACGTCGAAACAGCATTCCGGGTGCGCGATGACAAGCCCGTCCGGATGTTGTTCGCGGAACTTCTGGATGTGCGCGGGCTGAAACATTTGATGCACCGAGCAGTGGCCTTTCCACAGCAGCAGCTTGGCTTTGCGGATCTGTTCGGCGGTGA
>CAZZDF010000062.1:0-4181 GCA_964652915.1 uncultured Propionivibrio sp.
CTTTCCGGTGGCTTGGATGCCGGTAATGTCGGTGAGGCCATTGCCAGAGTGCAGCCTGCGGCGGTGGATGTTTCCTCCGGGGTGGAGGCCGCCAAGGGAATCAAGGATGCTGAGAAAATACGTGTTTTTTGTGCCGCAGTTAATACGCAAAAACGTGCGGCTGGATTGAACCCGACCGATTGATTCGAAACTGCCGAATCAATCAATTTCGGAACAGGAAGACTAATGCGCAAGACTTGTGGTGGACGTACCCGTACCTGCTGGCGCCGCTTTTTCGCCAACCATGCCTGAGGCCGACGATAGCCTGCTGTTCGTCTGTTCGTAGTCCCTTGCCTCTGTAGAAAAGGAAATATCATGGTTGCTCCCCTTTACGATTTGCCGGATGCCTTGGGCCATTTTGGCCCTTATGGCGGCATTTTTGTTGCCGAAACGTTGATCCCCGCGCTCGAAGAGCTGAAGGAAGCCTATTTGCAGGCGCAACGTGACCCGCTGTTTCAGGCTGAGTATGAATACGACCTCAAGCATTACGTCGGGCGCCCCAGTCCGGTTTACCATGCCAAACGCTGGTCTGAGCTGCTTGGCGGCGCGCAGATTTATCTGAAGCGCGAAGACCTCAACCATACCGGCGCACACAAGATCAACAACTGTATCGGCCAGGCCATACTGGCCAAGCGCATGGGCAAGCGGCGGGTGATCGCCGAAACCGGCGCCGGCCAGCATGGTGTGGCCACGGCGACGGTTGCTGCCCGGTTTGGCATGGAATGCGTGGTCTATATGGGTTCCGAGGACATGCGGCGGCAGGCGGCCAATGTTTACCGCATGAAGTTGCTCGGCGCGACGGTGGTGCCGGTCGAGAGCGGTTCGAAAACGCTCAAGGATGCGCTCAACGAGGCGATGCGCGACTGGGTGACCAACATCAGCAACACCTTTTACATCATTGGCACGGTCGCCGGTCCGCATCCGTATCCGATGATGGTGCGCGATTTTCAGGCAGTGATCGGCAAGGAGTCCATCGCGCAGATGCAGGAGCAGTGCGGGCGACAGCCCGATGCAGTGATTGCCTGTGTTGGCGGCGGTTCCAACGCCATGGGGATTTTTCATCCGTATATTTCGGTCGAGGGCGTTCGCCTGATCGGTGTGGAAGCGGCGGGTGAAGGCATGGAAACCGGTCGTCATGCTGCCTCGCTGACTGCCGGTCGGTCGGGCGTGTTGCACGGCAACCGGACCTATCTCCTGCAGGACGAAAATGGCCAGGTGCTCGAAACGCATTCGGTTTCGGCCGGTCTTGATTATCCCGGCGTCGGGCCGGAACACTCGTGGCTCAAGGATTCCGGTCGGGCGGAATACGTCACGATTACGGATGCGGAGGCGCTGGAAGCCTTCCATAACCTGTGCCGCTTCGAGGGCATCATTCCAGCGCTCGAATCGAGCCATGCCTTGGCTTCTGCTGCAAAAATCGCGCCGACCTTGCCGAAAGACAAGATTCTGCTGGTCAATCTCTCCGGTCGGGGTGACAAGGATATGCACACCGTGGCCGAAAAATCGGGGATGGTACTCTGATGTCAAAAATTCAAGCCACTTTCGAGCGCCTGCGGGCGCAAGGGCGCAAGGCCCTGATTCCGTTCATCACCGCCGGCGATCCCGATCCGGCGCTGACCGTTAACCTGATGCATACGCTGGTGGAAGCCGGTGCCGATATCATCGAGCTGGGGGTCCCTTTTTCCGACCCGATGGCCGACGGGCCAACCATTCAGCGCGCCTCCGAGCGCGCCTTGGCCAAAGGCGTCAGCCTCAGGCAGGTGCTGGAGATGGTGGCCAATTTCCGCGCCGATGACAACGAAACGCCGGTCGTGCTGATGGGCTATGCCAACCCGATCGAGTCGATGGGTGTCGATGCGTTTGCCGAAACTGCATTGGATGCTGGCGTCGATGGCGTGCTGGTCGTCGATTATCCGCCGGAAGAGAGCGCTGACTTTGCCCGTGCCATGCAGGCCAATGCGCTGGATCCGATCTTCCTGCTGGCGCCCACTTCAACAGCGGAACGTATTTCGCAGGTGGCGGCACTGGCCAGCGGGTACGTCTATTACGTGTCGATCAAGGGCGTGACCGGTTCGGCGCAGCTCGATGTGGCGGCCGTGGCGGCGCGCATTCCGGAGATTCACGCGGCCACCGGCGTGCCGGTCGGCGTCGGTTTTGGTATTCGCGATGCGGCGACCGCCGGTGCCATTGCCCGCTTTGCCGATGCGGTGGTGGTCGGTAGCCGGATTATCGAGGAAATCGAGCAATCGACCGCCGGGAACGTTTGCCAGAAGGTGCATGCGCTCGTTGCCGGGCTGCGGCGCGGGGTGGATGATGCGGTTTCGGCCATGCAGCAGGAACGGAGTGCATCATGAGCTGGTTGAACAAGCTGTTGCCGCCGAAGATCAAGCGCAAGGACACCCCCGCCGAACGCAAGACCAATCTGCCGGAAGGATTGTGGAGCAAATGCCCGTCGTGCGATGCGGTGCTCTATGCGACCGATCTGGAAAAGAACGTCAATGTTTGCCCGAAATGCGGTCATCACAACCGGATCAATGCGCGGGCGCGCATTGATTTGTTGCTCGATGCGGAAGGGCGCGTTGAAATCGGCGGTGAAGTGTTGCCGACCGATCCGCTGAAGTTCAAGGACAGCCGCCGCTATACCGAGCGTCTGTCTGATGCCGCCAGGAGCACGGGCGAGACAGATTCGCTGGTGGTGATGCAGGGTGCGCTGAAGAGCGTGCCGGTGGTGCTGACGGTTTTCGAGTTCAACTTCATGGGCGGTTCGATGGGCTCGGTGTTGGGCGAGCGCTTTGTGCGAGGCGTGCAGCAGGCTGTCGAGCAGAAGCTGCCGTTCATTTGTGTGACGGCCTCGGGCGGCGCGCGGATGCAGGAAGGACTGTTCTCGCTGATGCAGATGGCCAAGACCACGGCGGCGCTCACCAAACTGTCCGAAGCGCGCCTGCCGTTCATTTCGGTGTTGACCGATCCGACGATGGGTGGTGTTTCGGCCTCGTTTGCCTTCATCGGCGATGTGGTGATTGCCGAGCCGGGCGCCTTGATCGGTTTTGCCGGGCCGCGCGTCATTGAGCAGACGGTGCGCCAGACATTGCCGGAGGGCTTCCAGCGTGCCGAGTTCCTGCTGGAAAAAGGAGCAATCGACATGATCGTCGACCGGCGCGAAATGAAAGACAAGCTGGCGCAGCTCATCAGCATGCTGCAAAAGCAGCCGTCGCCTTGATTGCTCCGGAAGCCGGGCGTGTAGTTTGTTAACGACAAATGCAAACCACCCAGTCACCAATTTCACCAAGAATGCAACAAGAGTGACCAACGATAACGCATTGGTTTTCTTGGTGAAACTTTGTGTTCTTGGTGGCTTGGTGGTGTAGTTCTTTTCGTTTTTTCAAGACGATTATCGAAAGCACTTTATGAAAACACTCTCTGACTGGTTGGTTCATCTCGAAAGTCTGCATCCTAAGGGGCAGGGCGGGATCGAGCTGGGTCTTGAGCGGGTGGCGCTGGTCAAGGCGGCTTTGCGGCAAACGCAGCGCTGTCCCTTGATCATCGTCGGCGGCACCAACGGCAAGGGGTCGACCTGCGCTTATCTGGAGGCGATTTACACCGCTGCCGGCTATCGCGTCGGCTGCTATACCTCGCCGCATTTGCTCGACTACAACGAGCGGGTGCGCATTGCCAAGGCGCCGATCGACGATGAATCGCTGTGCGCCGCCTTCGCCAAGGTCGAAGCGGCACGGCAAGCGGCGGGTAACGTGTCGCTGACCTACTTCGAGTTCGGCACGCTGGCGGCGTGGGAGGCTTTTGCCGCCGCCGGGGTCGAGGTGTTGATCCTCGAAGTGGGCTTGGGCGGGCGTCTGGATGCGGTCAATATCTACGATGCCGATTGCGCGGTGGTGACCGGCATAGCGCTTGACCACACCGATTGGCTCGGGGCGACGCGCGAGGCCATCGGTTTTGAAAAAGCCGGTATTTTCCGGCCGCAAACAGCGGCGATTTGCGCCGATCCGCAGCCGCCGCAATCGCTACTCGACCACGCGGCGGCGATCGGTGCCGATTTGCAGGTGCTGGGTCGCGATTTTGGCTATGTCGACGAACAAACGCAGTGGCAGTACTGGGGGCCTCATGAGCAACGGCGCAGCGGGCTG
>CAZZDF010000062.1:4281-8395 GCA_964652915.1 uncultured Propionivibrio sp.
ATGCTGGCCGACAAGGATATCGCCGGGGCGCTGGCGGCTTTGCGCGGGAAGATCGATCTCTGGCTGCTGGCCGGGCTGGATGTGCCGCGAGGCGCGTCGGTCGAGACATTGGCCGGCATTGTGGCGGAGGCTGATCTTGGCGGAAACATCGAGCGTTTTGCCTCGCCGCTGGAAGCCTTTGCGCAAGCCGTAAAGCTGGCGGACGATAATGATAGAATCCTCGTCTTTGGGTCGTTCTACACGGTTGCTGCGGTGTTGCGTGAGATGAAGAACCGATCCTGAGCACGAACCGTTCGTTTTCAAATATTCGCTATATTTTTCAGGTCGCTATGTCCGATTCTTCCGACGCGCATTTGCAGCTAAAAAAGCGGGCCCGCCGCCGACTGGTCGGTGCGGTCGCGCTGGCCGGCTTGGCCGCCATTATTTTGCCGATGGTCATGGATTCCGAACCCAAGCAGCAGGTTCAGGATGTGCAGATACGTATCCCGGGGCAGGATGACACGCCGTTCAATCCCAAGCTGGTGAAACCTTCGGCTGTTTCCGGCGAATCGCACGAGGAAGTGGCGCAGGTCGAGTCGGTGGAAGTTAAACCGGCAGCCAAGGCAGCGGAAAAGCCAGCCGAGAAAGCGCCTGAAAAACCGGTCGAAAAGAAAGTCGAGAAGCCTGCCGAAAAGCCAGCTGACAAGTCTGCAGAGAAGAAAACCGAAAAGAAATCCGAACCTTCCGCCGAGAAAACGCCGGCAAAAACACCCGAAAAGCCGGCCAAGCCGGTGGACAACGATGCTCAGCGGGCCGCGGCGATTCTTGGCGACAAGGCCGATGCCTCGCCGTCTAGCGCGCCTTCCAGTGGTGGACAGCATGTGATTCTCATTGGCGCTTTTTCAAATCCCGCCAACGTCAAGCAATTGCAGACCAAGCTTGGTGAGATGGGAATCAAGGTTTATACCGAGCCGCTCGATTCGCCGGAAGGCAAGAAAACGCGCGTTCGTGCCGGCCCCTTCCCGAGCCGTGACGCTGCCGAGAAGGCGCTCGACAAGATGAAGCGGATTGGCGTCAACGGGGTGATTGCGGCCAAGCAATGACGGCCTTCGATTACATCGTCGTTACCATTTTTGTGGTGTCGGTAGCGCTGGGCGTCTGGCGCGGCGTAGTCGGTGAAGTCATCGCGCTGGTGGCCTGGATTCTGGCCTTCTTCGCCGCCAAGCTGTTCGGCGCGGACGTCGCGCAGTTGTTTTTTTCCGGTATCGCGGATCCCGTAATGCGGCTGGTGGCCGCATGGGTGGCTGTGTTCGTTGTGGTGTTGATCCTGATGGCGCTTCTGCGCCTGTTGCTGCGTGGCGTCCTCAAGGCCTTGGGCTTGAGCCTGACCGACCGGTTGTTGGGGGTGATCTTCGGTGCGGCGCGCGGATTGCTCATCGTGCTGGTGCTGGTCGCCGTCGGCGGCATGACCATGGTGGTCAAAGAGAAATGGTGGACCGACGCCTATTTTTCGGCCCCGCTTGAAACAGCCGTGATGGCCGGCAAGCCGTGGTTGCCGCCGGAAGTTTCCAAACGTATTCGCTTCCGGTAGTTCATTCATGTGCGGCGTTCTCGGCGTTGTGGCGACCCGCCCAGTCAATCAGTTGCTTTACGACGGGCTGATGGTCTTGCAGCATCGCGGTCAGGAAGCCGCAGGGATCGCTACCGCGCAAGGCGACGTGTTCCACATGCACAAAGGCGCCGGGTTGGTGCGCGACGTCTTTCACGCCAGTGAGATACAGGGGTTGGCGGGCACGATGGGTATTGCCCATTGTCGTTATCCGACGGCCGGTTCGTCGTCCGATTCGGCCGAATCGCAGCCCTTCTACGTCAATCTGCCTTTTGGCCTGGTGCTCGCGCATAACGGCAATCTGACCAATGCCCGGCAATTGCAGGACGAGTTGTTCCGGATCGACTTGCGTCATGTCAACACCGATTCCGATTCTGAAGTCCTGCTCAACGTGCTGGCGCATGAGCTGGAAGATGCAGTCAATGGTGAGCAGCTTGACCCAGAATCCCTGTTTTCTGCCGTAGCCGGCGTGCATCGGCGCTGCAAGGGGGCTTATGCCGTCGTGGCGATGATCGCAGGATACGGACTGCTGGCTTTTCGCGATCCTTGCGGTATCCGGCCTTTGGTGATCGGCAAGCGGGAATCGCCGGATGGCGCGGAGTACCTGCTGGCATCCGAGTCGGTTGCCCTCGATACGCTGGGTTTTTCCGTGCTGCGCGACGTGGTGCCGGGGGAAGCCATTTTCGTTGATACAGCACATCAGCTGCACCATCGCCAGTGCGCGCAGAATCCGGTGCTTTCACCATGCATTTTCGAGTATGTCTATCTGGCGCGGCCGGATTCGGTGCTGGACGGCGTTTCAGTCTATGAGGCGCGTTTGCGCATGGGCGAGTATCTGGCGGAGAAGGTGGCCGGCATCATTCCGGCCACGGACATCGACGTGGTGATGCCGATTCCCGATTCGGGCCGACCTGCGGCCATGCAACTGGCGCAGCGCCTCGCTATCCCGTATCGCGAAGGCTACGTCAAGAATCGCTACATCGGGCGCACTTTCATCATGCCCGGCCAATCGGTGCGAGCCGATTCGGTGCGCCAGAAATTCAATACCGTGACGCAGGAGTTCAAGGGCAAGCGCGTTCTGCTGGTCGATGACTCGATCGTGCGCGGCACGACGAGCCGGGAAATCGTCGAGATGGCGCGGGCGGCCGGCGCGCTCAAGGTTTATTTTGCCTCGGCGGCGCCGCCGGTGCGTTACCCGAACGTTTACGGCATCGACATGCCGACGCGCAACGAATTGATCGCCAGCGGCCGCACGGAAGCCGAGATCGCTCGCGAAATTGGCGCCGATGCGCTGGTCTATCAGGATTTCGATGCGCTCAAGGCCTCGGTGAGCGATTTGCGCCCCGATCTCTCCCGCTTCGATTGCTCGTGTCTTGACGGGAATTACGTGACCGGCGACGTGACGCCCGAATATCTTGATGCGATTGAGCAGGTGTACGGGAGAAAAAACACGGTTTCGTAGGTCGAAGGCTGGTATTTACGGCAGCGACCCTTTAATTTCAGATCGGCGGATTGGATAGATGGAAGACAACAAACAGGATTATCAGCTTGAAACACTGGCCGTGCGTGCCGGGCAGGAGCGCAGCCAGTTCAACGAACACGCCGAGGCGATGTTCCTCACTTCGAGCTATGTTTTCGATAGCGCGGCGCAGGCCGCAGCGCGTTTTTCCGGCGAGGAAATCGGTAACGTCTATTCGCGTTTCACCAATCCGACGGTTGCCGCCTTTCAGGAACGGCTGGCGGTGATGGAAGGTGCTGAGGCCTGCGTGGCGACGGCTTCCGGCATGTCGGCCATCCTTTCGCTGGTCATGGCGCTGTGCAGCGCGGGCGATCACGTGGTGGCCTCGGCCGGCCTGTTCGGCGCGACCCAGCAACTGCTCGGAACCATCATGCCGCGTTTTGGCGTGCAGGCGAGTTTTGTTGCGCCGACCGAGGTCGAGGCTTGGGAAGCGGCGATTCGTTCCGAAACGAAACTTTTCTTCCTGGAAACGCCGTCTAACCCGCTCACCGAGCTTGCCGACATTGCGGCGCTGGCCGAAATTGCCCATGCGCGCGGCATTCTGCTGGTGGTCGATAACTGCTTCTGCACGCCGATTCTGCAGCGCCCACTGGATTTGGGTGCCGACCTTGTCGTGCATTCCGCCACCAAGTTTCTCGACGGGCAAGGGCGCGTGCTCGGCGGCGCCGTGTGTGGCCCCAAAAAATTGACCGAAGAAGTGCTGAAATTCCTGCGTACTGCCGGGCCGACCCTCTCGGCATTTAACGCCTGGGTGCTGCTCAAGGGGTTGGAAACGCTGAAAATCCGCGTCGAGGCCGAATCGGCGAGCGCGCTGCAACTTGCCCGCTGGCTCGAAGCGCATCCCAAGGTGGCGCGCGTCTATTACCCCGGCTTGGAGTCGCACCCGCAATACGAACTCGCCAGGCGCCAGCAGAAAAGCGGCGGCGCCATCGTCGCCTTTGAAGTCAAAGGTGGTCGCGACAACGCCTGGAAGGTCATCGACAGTTGCCGTTTGTTCTCGATTACCG
>CAZZDF010000063.1:0-8316 GCA_964652915.1 uncultured Propionivibrio sp.
CGAGCAGGATGTCGGCGCCACCGTCGGTCAGGCCGCGAATTGCCTCGCTGTAGTTCTCAACGAGTTCGTCGAAGCTCGTGTTGCGAAAGCCGGGATCGTTGACGTCGGGTGAGATGGTTGCCGTGCGCGATGTCGGCCCGAGCACGCCGGCAACGAAGCGCGGCTTGGCCGGGTCTTTGGCGGTAAACTCGTCGCACACCTCGCGGGCGAGCTTGGCACCGGCGACATTGAGTTCATAGACAATGGATTCGAGCTTGTAGTCGGCTTGCGAAATCGCGTTCGAGTTGAAGGTGTTGGTCTCGATGATGTCCGCGCCGGCGGCCAGATACTCAGCGTGAATGCCGCGAATCACCTCCGGACGAGTGAGCAGCAGCAGGTCGTTGTTGCCCTTAAGGTCGTGCGTGTGTCCGGCAAAGCGCGTGCCGCGATAGTCGGCTTCCTGCAGCTTGTGACGCTGGATCATCGTGCCCATGGCGCCATCCAGAATCAGGATGCGTTGTTCGAGCAGGGCTTTCAGTTCGGCGGTGCGGTCGGCTTGCATGGCAATGGCTTTCTCTAGGTGTTCGGTGGTGCACGAATTCGTGGCAATGGTGCTGCGCAAAACAAAAAAACCCGACGGCGTAAAGCGCGGCGGGTTTGTCGGCGGCCTCGCTTTAGCGGAATTTCTTACGCGCCCGCAATCTGCATAGATCAAATCGGCGCGAACCCCGTCGCGGGGTCGGGCAAGGCCGTGAATTTACGTGCCAAGCCCTTGATTGTCAAGCTTTACGGGTGAAGTGAAGCGGAGGAAAGCTGTGATTTGTGACGCTGTAGCATGTAGAACTCCGATATGATTTGATTTGTGTCAGCGTGACAGGTAGCGGTTGCGCATTTCCGCACTCGGCCATGACCGGCCAGAGGCAGTTCTACCTTAAAGCAGCCGCTCGATCATTGTTATTTCATTCGGTTCAAGGCGCGATGAGGTTATGAACAAACTTTTTCTACAGTTTCGTTAGAGATCATGAAATTCACCGCATCACTCACCGTTATGCAAGCGTTAATGCTCTTGCTTGCCAGCACCAGTTCATATGCTCATGATGATTCGGCTGGCCGCGAAAAAGAATTCTGGTATGGGTATCGCGTTGGTTTTATAACTGCTGTTCGGGAGGCGGCCGAGGGTGCCTCAATGTGTACAAAGAATGTTCCTCTACTTGAAGTCATCCAAACACTGGGAACATATAACAAGGCAAAAGGCATTGCACCTGAAACAGCACTTACAGTAAAAAACGTAACAGACGCCCTGTCAGCCAAATATGTATGCCCGAAAAAGTAACAATGACTAACCTTGGGCCAAGTCAATGAACGTCGTAAGCCTGGCAGCACCGTACTTATCGCCCTCTAACCTTTTGTTG
This sequence comes from uncultured Propionivibrio sp., assembly GCA_964652915.1. Lineage (GTDB taxonomy): Bacteria > Pseudomonadota > Gammaproteobacteria > Burkholderiales > Rhodocyclaceae > Propionivibrio. The sequence goes on from CAZZDF010000063.1 coordinate 1,392, forward strand.
CAGGGGATGCTCCGCCTATCGGCGGCGCGCCCCTGAACTCAAACGTTCCTGAAGGTCCGCTTTTTCTTTTGTCCAAGGACAGCAAAGGGGCGATTTGAGTTAGTCGCGCATTGTGCGTGATTTGACGCTGGCTGACCGTTTCCGGATACTCGGCTTCTTTCTTTCCGGTGGGCGCAAGTGACACTGAAGATGCAAAACATACCCCCTGTCGAACTCGATCATGTGCCTGATATTCGTCTGATTGCGTGTGACATGGACGGCACCTTGCTTGACGACGAGCATGCGATTCACGATGACTTTTGGCCACTGATCGACGCCTTGCACGCACGCGGCATCATTTTTTGTCCGGCGAGCGGGCGGCAGTATTACAACCTGCTTGAGCGTTTCGAGCCGATTGCCGACGAGGTGATTTTTATCGCCGAAAACGGGACTTATGTGGTGCGGCATGGCGTCGAGCTTTGTTCGGACGGGCTCGATGCGGACGTTGTTCGGGAGTTGATTGGGCAGGTGCGTACGCTCGATTCCGGCGCTGCGGAGGTGGGCGCGGTGTTGTGCGGCAAGCGCTCGGCGTACATCGAGCGGCGCGATGCGGCGTTTCTTGAACAGGTCCGGAAGTACTACCACCGGCTGGAAATCGTCGACGATTTACTGGCCATTAAGGACGATTTTCTCAAGGTGGCGGTTTTCGACTTCGAGTCGTCCGAGCGTGTCTCAGCGCCAGCTTTTGCGCGTTTTCGCAGCTCGCATCAAGTGGTTGTTTCCGGCGCGCACTGGCTCGATGTGATGGCGCCACAGGCCAACAAGGGCACCGGGCTGCGCCGCATTCAGGAAAGTTTGCAGATCAGCCGCGAGCAGACGATGGTCTTTGGCGATTTTCTCAACGATCTGGAAATGATGGACGAGGCCGCCTATTCCTTCGCCATGGCCAACGCGCATCCTGTGTTGAAAGCGCGTGCGCGTTTCCTTTCGCCCGGCAATACCGATAACGGCGTGGTTCGCACGATCAAATCGGTGCTGAGGGTTGATTAGGGCGGAGTGCTTCGATTCCGCTTAAGCAGTTCTTTGAGCGGCCCATCGTGCAGCCAGATGAAGCCGCACAACCAGTAAAGGCAGGACGAGGCAAAGAAGTTCGCTTCGCGCATGAACAGTGCATCCGGATTGACGCTGGACCAATACAGCCAGTAGCAGCCATCGACAGTAAAGTAGTACCAGAACAGCGCGAGCGGTAGCCAGCGCCAGCGGCGGCTGCGCAATACCTGAACGGACCAAGGGGCGGTCAGGTAGGTGAGCGAAGCCATGATGAAGCTGATCGAATAATCCCAGTCCGGCGCCGGCTGGTAGTCCGCGCCGATCAGCAGCAGGCCGATGCCGATGGCGAGGGTCGTGAGCTTCCACGGGCGCAGGTATTCAACGATGAGTTTTTGCATGCGCACGATCATTGCACGAATCGATTGCCGCGGCTAGGCTGTGTTCTGTATGCCTGTTTTCCCGATGCGGAGGTTTTCAATGGTGTCGCCGCTTATTGTTGATGGAGATTTGCTCGATCAGCCGGTCGAGGTTATCGTCAATGCATGGAATCGCAACATCATTCCGTGGTGGCTGCTTTTGCCGCAGGGGGTTTCCGGGGCAATCAAGAAGCGCGGCGGCTATCAGCCGTTTTTTGAGCTTGGAAAACTGGGGCCGATTCCGCTCGGCGGAGCGGTGATGACGTCAGCCGGGCGCTTGCCGTGCAAGGCGATCATTCATGTGGCCGGAATCAGCATGTTGTGGCGTTCTTCGAAGCGTTCGATCCAAGGCTCCGTGGTCTCAGCCATGGCTTTTGTCAACGACCACAGCTTCACGTCGGTGGCCTTCCCGATCATTGGCGCCGGGAAGGGTGGATACCGGCAGTCCGACGCGTTGCAACTCATGTTGGAAGCCTTCTCTGGTGTGGATTCAGACGCTGCTGTGACGGTGGTTCGTTATCGAACCTAGCCAGGTTGGGCGGGTTTCGGGGATGCTTTATATTTTTCTTGTGGGTGCTCGAATGAATTCTTCTTTCCTTTCTCTCTGGCGTGGTGCGTTTGTGCTCGGGGTCGCCGGGCTCTCCGGAATGGCTGCGGCGGCTTCAACCCGCGATCTGACCTTGCACGCATCGATGCAGGAAGCCGTTGCCGATGCGATCAATCAGGCGACGGCGGCCAATAGGCAGAACTTTTATGCGGTCGGGGTCTTTCGTTCCGAGATCGAGGGACGGGGAGCCGTTCTGGTCACCGGGCGCCGCCAGATGCCGCCGCACGGAGATTGTCTGGAATTGGCGTTTTCCGGAATGGTCGGGGAGAAAAGCAACGCATTGCAATATGTTGATCTTGGACGCTTGTTTTGCGAGAAGTCTGCTGGATCGGGGTATGAGGTTCGTCCGGATTTGCCGGTAACGATCCGCGAAACGAGTAAACAACGGGTACGCAGCTTCCTGCCGCCGGGAGAGTTGGCGGCCGGGGCCGTGTGGAAGATCGCCAATCGGGAGGATTTGTTTCCACATTCTTTGGCGGCAGCCATTGCCGTCGGCTTGAATCAGAAGACATTGCCAGCTTCTTTGACGTGGGAAAATGCTGCGGAACGCGGAACCGTCTATGTATTTTCGTCAAAGGATGCGCCGTCTTGCCTCAGGATTGTTTCGCGCAAGGACGCGGTTCCGGCTTCCGGTAGCCTCTATGGAGCCGAATACTGCCCGGTTCCGGGCGAGTCGTCCTGGGAGAGAAAATCCAAAAAGGCCCCCACCGACGAGGAGATGGCGCAAATTTCGCCGCAGCTTGAGCAGGCCATGCGTAGTGCCCGTTGGGCCGGTATCGTGCAAAAGCCTTCTGTTGCCGATGGCGCTGTCGGTAGTTCCGGGCCACGCCCCTCTGTTTCTCAGGCTCCAGTGGCTGTGGCTCCAGCACAGTCGGAAAAGCCGCTTGCTGCCGAAGTGCCGCAGCAAAGCCCGGCCGTTGCCGCCAAAGCACCGGCGTCGGCCTCCGTGGCGTCCGAATCGCGACGTTTGCTGGCGCCGTTTAGCGGTTATGCAGAAGCGACGATGTGTCTGGACGGTTCGATGAACCGTGCCGGCGTGCCGTGGCGTCCAGAGGCCGGTAACGCCGATCCGCTGGAGGTAACGCGGCGCAATGCATTTCAGGCGTTTGTGCGTAATGCCATGCGTAGTTTGCGCGTTTTGTACGGCACCTTGTCGGCACAGGAGGAAAAGAATTTCGAGGCGTTTTTTGCGCCTTACTTCGATCATCCGACTAAAGGCGCCATGGAGTATTTCGAGAAGCTCAATCCCTTGCTGGACGAGCTGATTCAGCGCTCGGCGGCGATGGACGGTGTTTTGCCTGAGTTCGGCGAGGCCTTGCAGGAGGCGGTCCTGGTGGGTGCACAACCGTCCGCAGCGGCGACGCTGACGGTGTCTTCTGCCTTGTCGGCGGTTCGCAGCGAGCGCGACGGGCTGGAGAAAGTACGTCAGCAACTGGCGAATCTGGGGAATCCGCCCAACCCGGTGGCTGCCAAGTGCGCCGCGCGATCACGTCATCAGCGAGCCTTTGCCGGCGAATCCGACATCATCAAGTTGTTGCGCCAGACTACTTACGTTGGCGGCGTCAGCGATGATGTGGGAGCCGGAGATATCGAAGTGACTTACGTGACCTGGGGCAACGAAAGCAAGGCGGAGCTCGATGCCAAGGCAGCCGAGGAACGGCCAAAGACCCGCTTGAACTGGAATGGTCTGGCATTTACCTACAGTTCGCGCAGCCGCTATTTTGATGCGCCATGTACAACTTCGCCGACGGGGGGGCGCAGTTCTCAGGATCTGGCGGAGATACAGGGCAGTATCAGCCCCGATGGTCGCGCCGTGCTTAACGTTCGTGGGAGCAATGTTCAGCGTAATTGTGAGGATGAAAAAAGTGGTCGTTACAGCGAAGAACGAACGACATTCGAAATTGCGCGTGCGCCGCTGTATCGCGACAAGCCGATTGCTGGCGGGCCGGAGCGGATCGAATTGTTCTACACCAACATTACCCGGCCGTTTTCCCTCGATCTGAAGAACGTTGAGTTCAGGAAGGGAGAAGTGTTCATGCGCTTTGCCAATTTTTTGCGTTCGCATGAAATGGACTTTTGCGGTGCGTTTTCCTGTGCGAGTTTTTCGGGCACGCAGTTGGAGGCGTGCGAGGTGCGCGTTAAGCAGGAGTGTGTGGCCAAAAAGTCGGGCCGTGGAGATCCGGGCTTGCAGAAGACGACTGCTGCGGGCCCAGCGGGGACGAGGGGGCCGGTTGGTTTGCCTCCGGACGAAGCGGCGTTGGCTTTGAAGGAGGCTATTGCGCAGCATGAGGCGCTGGCCGCGCAGGTTCAGAAGGAGGCGGCGCGTTGGGCTGAGGATGCCAAGCGAGAAAAAGATCCGAAACGGCGTGAAGAGCTGGAAAAACGGGCGTCCGAAAGTGCTGCCAATGCGCAAGCCGAGCGCGACATCGCGGCGAGTCTGCGCCAGGGAACATTGGTGCGCACGCGAACCGAGTGGGATGAGCGACAGCGCAAGGCACTGGTAGACAACATTCAGAAGGAACTGGCCGGTTTTGATGCCGAAGCGCGTTTGATCCGTAGCCTGCCGAAGGTGGCAGACATGGTTGGCGGCGTCGAAGGCGTGCAATTGCGCAACGAGATGCAGGCACAGCTTTCGGAGGCGATTAAATCCGCCGATCGGCAGCAAAAGCTCGAAGCGCTCTATTCGAAAGTCAAGGAGCGGGTGGTAGCGCAGGGAGAACGGCAAATGAGTGACGAAACGGCGCGCGTTGCGCTTTGGGATACCCGGGTTGCCGTGGCCGAGAACACTGCAGCGGCCGCCGGTGCGGCAGTGACTTTGGCAACCTTGTGGTCGCCGACGACGATGGGTTCCTTGGCCTTGGGGTATGCCGGGGCAAACGGGATGGTCGAGGGCGGCCCGGTCGGTGCGGGCACGGCCGTGGTCCGGTCGGTAAGCAACAAGGCCGATGTACTGATTTCGGCCTATGAAGGGGCGACGCGAATCGATCCAGCAACCGGTCAGCCTGCCGGTGCCTATGGTGCGCTTGAAGGTGCGTTGTGGGCGATCGGGACCAACAAGGCGTTCGAGTTGGCGGGAAAAACCATAGGCAAAGCCAAGGCCGATTACGCGCTCGCCCGACAAGGCCAGGCTGCCCCGGGGGTTAAGGCAGTTGCCCGCCCCAAAGGCGAGGCGCGGCTCAAGGAATACGATTTCCGCTCGCCGGCTGAACGTTACCATGCCGAGCTGGCGGCAGCGAAAACGGCTGGGGAGCAGGCTGACGTACGCAAGAAACATGCGATTCAGGTCGAGCGTGAGGCAATGAAAAAGGATACCGATGCGGCCTTGCGCAAAGCCGATGAAGCGGTGCGCGGCGGCAAAGACGAAAAATCCGCACGGAACGAGCTGGCGCGCGATCTTGAATCCATTCACGAAAAATACCAATCCCGCGAGACGCGTAATCAGCAGCACAGTGAAATAATGCGCGAACTCGGCTTCGACACCACGCCCGGCGCAGCCAACAAAGATATCGCCGCATCCGGTGGGGCCGCCGTTACCGCCGCGAGCGACCTGGATTTCACGCCCAGGGGCGCAACGGCGCGTGAGGCCAACGAGTGCGGGCGCAAGTATGTCGATGCGCTGAAACGACGGGGTAACAACGTTATCGAGTATGGCGACCGCTGGGTCGATACGACGACGGATACGACCGTCTGGAAGGCTGGCTATAACGCCGATCGTCCGGGCGCCGGGTCGTTTGAGGCCGAGGTCATTTTCGGCACCTTGCCGGGAAGTGATAAGTTCGGCACGCGTGGAGGCATCGAGTGGACATCCAATCCGAACGAGAAAGCCGCCGATCCTTTGGGTGCTGTGCTGGCTAATCTGGGCAAGGCGGTGGGAGCCGGATTAGGGTCGGATCGGCCAAAAGACCTGCATACCATTGGCAAGAGTGCGGTCAAGGCCGCCGAAATCAGTGGGGTCAGTGTCGATCCGGCGCTCAAGGCGCAAATCGATGCGCTCCGTGCGCACAAGCCGCCGGAGTTGGCCGGCGTCGTTTCACTGGGCGCCGATGCCGCAACCCGCAAGCGGCAGGAAAACGCTTTCCTCGACAAGGTGCAGAAACTGATGGGGCAAACGGTGGAAAGCGCTCGAAACGCCTCGGAAAAGAACCTGCAGGCGCTGGAAAAGCAGGCCGCGTCGAGTGCGCCCGATCAGGCGCTGCGCTTGCGTGCGCAGGCAAAGGCCTACCAGTCTGGGAATGTGGCGGCAATGGCCACTATCGCCCAGACTTCGCCGGGGTTCGGTAAGGTGTTTGGCGCCGGTGTGAAACCTCCGGAAAGCGGTGGGAAGGGCGGCGAACAAGGGGTGCTCCGGGCCAGCTTGGCGCGCGATCTGGATGCGGCGATGAAAAGCGTGACCGCTAAAGCGGACTCTTCGGATGCGGCATTTTCCGGTTTGGGGCCTCGTTGCAAGGAGGCTGCCAAGCGTGTTGAGGAGAAACTCAAGGCGGCCAAAGCCGGGAGCGATGAAGCGCGTTATCTCGGACAGCTTCGAGATGCATTGCAGGCCGGCGCAAGCAACCCCGCTGAAGCGGTCCGCGCGGTGCGTGGCTTGAGTGGCGTGGAATTGGCGGTGATCTTGCGGCAACTTGGCGTGCAGGAGATCAAGTAACTGGCGCGCGGCAGGGCGTGCCTTGGTGCGCCCTGTTAGAATGCCCCCTTTTTCCTGAAAGCCTCCATTGGATTTCGAGTTGCTGTTCAAAGCTCTTATTCTCGGTATCGTTGAAGGGCTAACCGAGTTTCTGCCGATTTCGTCGACAGGTCATTTGATTCTGGCCGGCGATTTGCTCAATTTCAATGACGAGCGCGGCAAGCTGTTCGAGATCGTCATTCAATCCGG
>CAZZDF010000064.1:0-8267 GCA_964652915.1 uncultured Propionivibrio sp.
GAAAACAAGGTGGCAAGCCGCACGCAGGCACTTGAAGAAGCCAATCAAGCGATGGCGCTAGCGCATCGCAAGATCGACGCTTCGATCGATTACGCCAGCCTGATCCAACGCGCCATTCTGCCCGACCAGTCTTTGCGACAGGTACTCGGCGAGCGCCACTTCATTCTTTGGCACCCGCGAGACATCGTTGGCGGCGACTTCTATGTCTTCCGTGCCGAAGGCGAAAACTTCCTGCTGGGGGTAATCGATTGTGCCGGCCACGGCGTACCCGGCGCGTTGATGACCATGCTCGCCCGCTCGGCGCTCGACCATGCGATGAACGAAGCCGGCATCGCCGCTCCGGCCAGAATCCTGAGCGAAACCGACAAGGCCATGCGCGCGATGCTGGAACAAGGTGCGCCGTCGGAAGCCATCGCCACCAACATCGATGCCGGACTGGTTTATATCGACCAGGGCAGTCGTCGCCTGCGTTACGCCGGCGCGCGTATCAGCCTGTATTGCAGCGATGGCAAGGAGGTCGAAGAAATCAAGGGAACCCGCCGCGCACTCGTCGACCGACGTCGCGGCATCTATACTGATACTGAGATCGAACTGCGCCGTGGCGTGACCTACTATCTGGCGACCGACGGATACCTGGACCAGGCGGGTGGCGACATGGGCTACGGATTCGGGAACACACGCTTTGCCCAATTGCTGAAACAACACGCTGAAAAACCGATGTCCGAACAAGCCAACGCTTTCGAAGAAGAACTCAAGGCCTATCAGGGCAATTACCCACAACGCGACGACATCACCTTGCTGTCGTTCCGCTTTGACTGACTGGAGAAACAATGGAAACCACCGAACTGATCGGGCTACGAGAACACTTCAACCGCAGCCACATCCTGCTGTGCTTCAACGGCCCCACCTCCCGCAGCCTCATTGAAGAAATCGGCATAGCGCTAAAAAACTATCTGCAAGCCGACAACGCCCATCCTTCGGCCGTCATGGATGTTTTTGCCGTCTATGTCGAAATGACCCAAAACATCCGCCACTACGCGCAAGCCGAGAATTACGATGATCTGGACGGCGCGGCAACCATTCTGGTCGCGCGGAACAACGACGGACACTATGTCGTGGAAGCCGGCAATCTCGTCGAAAAACCCGATGGCGACGCCTTGATGTACCGCATCGACGCCTTGTCGCACATGAGCAAGGAGCAGCTCAAGGCCGCCTACAAGGCACAACTGCGCCAACCCCGCGACGAAAACGGCACCGGCGCTGGACTTGGCCTGATCGACATGTCGCGCAAATCATTCGTTCCGCTGACGGCCAGCCTGACCCCGGTCAACGAATGTCGTTGTTTTTTCAGCCTGCGTGCCATAATTTAGCGTCTTCAGGATCTGCCATAATGAACATACTGACTATCCAAGCGAGCCAATCCACCCCCAGTGTCGCTACCGACTGGGATGAAGGGCGTCTGGTCATGGAAGGCGATTCCTACCCGGAGAATTCCTTTGAGTTTTTTGCCCAGGTGATCGCCTGGATTGAACACTACCTCAAGGTCCAAGACTCCAATGCCCCGCTGCACCTTGAACTCCGGCTGGTCTATATGAACACGAGTTCGGTGAAAGCCATGATGGACATCTTCGACCTGCTCGAAGACGCGCACAACAAGGGGCGTCCGGTCAGCGTCACCTGGCACTATGACCCGCGCAATGAGCGCGTCGTCGACCTGGCCGACGAATTCCGTGAAGACTGCAGCTTCCCTTTCGAAATCGTCGCCCATTAAAATGCGCTCTGATCATCCCCCACCGAGCGGAAGCAAACAGCGGCGAAACGACGAGGCGATCTTGCTCAACAACGTCAAAACGCTGCTCACTGAACCGGCTCACCAGGACAACCCGCTACGCGAGCCGCTTGCCCAGCTCCTTGCGTTCAGCGAAGAGCAGCAGCGCAAGACGGAAAGTCTGATCAAGATTTCGGAACGTAGCCCATCGACGCCGGCGGTCACTGCCGACTGGGATCAAGGCTGCTTGGTCATGCAAGGAGATTCCTACCCGGAAAACTCCTTCGAATTTTTTGCACAAATCATCGCCTGGATCGAACACTACCTGAAAGCCAAGGAACCCTCAGCGCCCCTGCGCCTTGAACTACGGCTCGCATACATGAACACCAGCTCGGTGAAAGCCATGATGGACATCTTCGACCGGCTTGAAGAAGCCCACAAACAAGGGCGCCCGATCAGCGTCAATTGGTACTACAACCCACACAACCGGCGCATCGTCAATTTGGCGGATGAATTCCGTGAAGATTGCAGTTTCCCGTTCGAGATCGTCGCCCATGAACACTAAGTCAAAACCGGCAAACAAGAACAAAACACTGCGCAACACCGATCCCGAGTTGCTGGCGAGCATCAAGATGCTGCTCGGAGACCCGGCGCATCAGGACAACCCGCTCCGCGAACCGCTGATTCGCCTCCTGGCGCACAGCGAAACGCAACGGCGGCGCGTTGAACGACTGATCAAGATTTCCGACCGTTATCAGAACAGTCTGTTCGAACTGAGCGAAAGCCTTCGTGAATCGTCGCTGCACGATCAACTGACCAGTCTGGGCAACCGGCGTTTCCTGCTTGATCGCCTGGCAGAAGAAACCGAACGCGCCAATCGCAAGGAGTGTCCCTACACCCTGATCATGCTCGATATCGATTTCTTCAAGAAAGTGAACGACCAGTTTGGCCACGACGCCGGCGATGAAGTGTTGTGCCGAATCGCCCGCGCCATCGAAGAAGCGCTGCGTGAATACGACCATTGCGGCCGTTGGGGAGGCGAAGAATTCCTCATCATCCTGCCCGACACCACGCTTGAAGCCGCCGGTCAGGTCGTGGAAAGAATACGCGCCGGCATCCAGGAACTGCGCTTCGACACGCTGGAAATCAGCGTGACCGCCAGCCAGGGAATGACCACCTACCGTCCGGAAGAGCCGTTTACCGTCACCATCGCCCGTGCCGACAAGGCGCTGGCAAAAGCCAAATTCCTCGGTCGCAACCGCACCGAAGTCGCTTAACTCTGCACGGGAGCCCCGCCAGTCGGCGCTCCCGAACAACACCTCAAATCAGTCGTACTTGATCTCTTCCGCCTTGTCGCGCATGGTTTTTCTTGGCTTGACGAAATCCACTGACGGGCAAGGCGCTGCCATGTCATTGGTGATCACCATATGCCCTTTGGGTACTTTTTTCTGCACTTCCTTATCGAGCGACGGCGTATTCATCGGAACCGGCGCATAGGTGTTCTGCCACACCAGTTCGTTGCTCGAGGTATAGATCGAATAGCACTCGGCCAATGCCGCCGAGGAACAAGCAAGTGCCATCAATGCAAAAATAGTTTTCATTTCATTTTCCTTTGAAAATCATGGAACTGCGCCAATTGACCATCAAACGCTTGCATCCTAGCCTAACTTGACAAACGCGTACACCCTTGGCGAGCGCCACGCCCTCGTACTTCCTTCTCCTGCGATTCCTTTCACCATGCTATTTCTCAGTGGTGCCGTCGGCAGCTGGCGGCACCGTATCGTTCGAGGCGACCACCTTCAGCTTGCGCCGCCACAATCCGCCGTGGCCAAAAGCGTTCCAACCCCATTTCAGCCATGCCAGCAAAGACCAGGCCAGCCACAAAGCCCAGGCCAGCATCAGCCCGCGATAGACCAGAATCGGCAGGCTAAACACCCAAGCCGTTGGCAGCTCGGAAGCCGCGCGATCCAGATACCAGTTCAAACGGCTATAGCTCGACTGATTACCAAGCACCTGCATGTCCGGCTGACCGAGCAGCCCCCCTTGCACCGCATAAAAGAGCACGCTGAACAGGATCAGCGTCAGCACCACCAAGCCCAGCTGCCGCAGGTTGAACAACCAACGCGACGAGGATTCCGGGTTGGCCGTGCCACGCGACGACAAGGCAAAGAACCAGCCGATGACCAGGGCCGCCGCCCACCACGCCACCTGCGTCAGCCCCAGCGCAAACAACACCCATTGCCGCGTTTTCATCGGCAATTTGCTGTAGCGCCCGAGAACAACCGCTACCGCCAGCAAGACCAACAACTGCCCCCAAAACAGGATAGCCGGCCCGACCCCCGGACCGGACGCCAGCAGCAGCCAGCGATCATGCGGTAACTCGATCAGTGTCCGGGCGTTCACGCTGGCCTGCCCAAAATCGACTGCTTGCGTCGCGTAACTCACGGCCATTCCCCGATCGACGCGCCAGACGATCTCGATCGCTTGTTTGCCCGGCGAGAGCGGCAACACCAGTTGCCGGTCGCTGGCGCGGATCGGCCGCTGCTGGCCATTGATACTGACCCGTTGCAAAACAGCGCCTTCCGGCAAAGTAAGGGAATGATCAACGCCACGGCTGCTGCGCACGTTCAAACGCAACTGATAGTCCGTTGCCCGCGTTCCCGGCGAAACCACCAGATCGGAGCGATCAATGGTCAGCGTTTGCCCGGCCAGAGCCTGCGGTCGCTCGATCTTCAGCGCCAGTTTCTCGCCCGGCCACGGCCGGAAAGCCAGATCGGCCTCGTCACCAGCGGCCATCGCCACCGGCGGGATGCCCTCGGCCCGGACATGCCATAAAGACGAAGCCGATACCACCCAGTTTTCAACCCAGCCGCTCTCTTCCGACGCCTGCAAGCTCAGCTCAGGGGTCTGCGCCAGCGAAGAACTCCAGCTCAGGCTGTCCGCCTGCGGCCCGAGGTTCACCAAAACTTTCCCGTCCTTGACGTTGATCCCGGCCGTCGTTACCGACTCGCCCGGCAACAAGGGAATTTGCGCCAATGCCGGCACACCCGCCGGCGAATCACGACGCACGGTCGTCTCAACCCGCCACACCAGATCGAGCACCAGCCGTCGCTCAACGTTGAGGAATGGTGGCAGAACCGGCGCCTCGGCAGCGCTCCCCGCCTTCACGCGGCGTGTCAGCTGCAGCGTATCGCCCACCCCGGCATCGTCGGAAAGCCCCGCCACATCCCAATCGTCGGCTTTGACATCGACCTGCCGCGGTTTGAGCGGCAAAGGCAACTGCAAAACGTCGCCAGTCGGCAGATCACCATTCATTTCGACCCGATGACGTCCGGCCGGTGCCAGCAGCCATAAGCCGCCCTCCGTATCGCGCTGGATATGGGCGGGCTTGCCGTCAAGTTGCGCCTCATTTGGCAACCAGTGCTTGACGCCACCGGGCAAGGGCAACGCCGTATCGACAGCCGCATCGACATCCAGCGCCAAACGCAAGCCGCTGCCGCGTACCTGCAGCGAAAGCCGCGAGATATCGGCGCATTCCGGCACACAATCCGGCGCACGCGTCAGTTTTTCGCGCAGCTGATTCAGGCGCTCCTGATCGGGCATGGCGGCCTGCGCAGGAACACTGTGCAGCGACATCCCAAGCATCAGCAGAGAAAGAAGCACAACGCTGGCGCTCCTAGCCCCCGGTGCAGCCGATCCAGCCGATCCAGCCGATCCATTACCCGCCGGCTTTCGTGCGGGCAGGCGAATGCCGGCGACACAGGCCAAGAAAGTCCCAAGCAAAAGCAGCCTTACGAGAATCAAGACCTTGTTGGCCAGCGGCGACAGCAACCAGAGCGAAAGCTTCTGCTCCTGCTGCACCGGCCCATCCCAGATCAACCGGTATTCGTGCCATTGCCAATCGGGCAAGCCCGGCCCGGTCTGCACCTTGGCGTCCGGATCGATCACCTGATAGGCGCGCTGCCGCGGCTTGGGCTCTGCAAGCTTCGACTTGGCCAGACGCGGCATCATTTTTTCGGCAACCACCGAAGAGATTTCGCCGGGTGCTCGGCCACCCTCCAAGGCTTCGCTCTCGGAAAACGACATGGCATTATCCATGTCGGGCGCGGGGGCGGCTGCAGGCACTGGCGCCGGCATTGGGGCCATATCGGGCGAAGGCAGGTAATCGAGCATGCTCGTCGTGCCGTAGCCCATGTTCGCCCGGTTTTCAAGCACCGGATAAAGCGCGCTACGCACCTGATCGGTCGCAAAAGCCAGCACCATCAGCACCAGCACCAGCAAACTCAATTGCTTGAACCTTCCGATCCATACCTTGAAGCGCCCGGCCGGCAACACCCGATGCAAGGCAATGGCGGCCAGCAACACCAGCCATTCGTAACCGGGCGCACCCACTTCCTGATAGGACAAGACCAGCGCCGCCAGCGCCACGGCGCCGCAGCGGACTCCCCACAGCTTCCCGGCGGCCAGCGCGATCAGCAACACCAGAAAGAAATCCAGCAAATTCCATTGCGACAACCACGCGCCATCGGCGCGATCGGCGCCGCCGGCATGCAACAAGCGCCAGCCGGCAGGCAAAGCCAGCGTCATCGCCAGACGATCGAAGTCATGCTTCCAGCCGACGGCCGACAAGTCGTGCGGCGCACCGGAAATGAGGCTGTCGGCGCTCATCGCAATCGGCCCGCGCTTGACCTCGACGCCGGCCTGACCGTCGGCATCCTGCGTGATGAGTTGATCCTGCCCGTCGATATCGACCCTTCCTAACACCGCCGGAGCTGCCATCGCCAGACGCCCGGCACGACTGATCTCGCCCGAAATGCGGTCGCTGACCGTCAGCGTACTACCGTCAAAACCCAGCCAAAGCCGACGCTCCAGCGCCAGCTTGTCGGGCGACGGGTCGCTGTCGCCGCGGCGAATCTCCTTGAAGCCAAACACGGTATCCGGGCGCAGCAAATAACTCGGCAGACTCTGCCACTCCTTCGGCAGCGTTGTCTGCTGCGGATCAACCGCTGGCGCGCCTTCGATCGTCGCACTGCGAATCAAGGGTGCCGCCTGAAACACCCACACTTCCTCGTCGGCCACCAGACCCTCGCCCGGCGGCAGTTGCAGTGCCTTTACCGCCCCCGGATGCCGCGCCGTAAAGGCGATATCCCACGTCCCCGCCCTGGCCTGCACCTTGAGGCTGCCGTCTTGCGCCAACACCGCCGGCAGCGGCGACGTCAGCGCCAGCGGCACAAACTCCGGCAACAACATGCGACCGATGGTAATCTCGCGCCCCTTGCCCGAAACTTCAAGACGGATGCGGGTTTCGACGATGACCGGAACACCATCGACCACCTTGCGATAGACACGCAGCTGCGCGTCCTCTTCGCCATCGACATCTGCCCGGCTTTGCAGCCACAACTGGTTATCCTCGTCACGCACCGGAGACTTGACCGTCTGGCCGTTGAGTTCAAGATTCAGCAAAGCAGCGCTGTCGGGCAACGCCAGGGATTCCGGCATGACACTCCAGGAAAAACGACCGGCAAGACGATGCTGCCCAGCCGCCAGTTTGACCGAGGGGATGCCGCTGCGCCCAATCACTGCCACCGGCTTGCCATCGACACTCACGTCCTGTGGCCAGTTCGCCTCGCTCCCCGGCAAGCTCACCCAACCCTCCCGGAAAACATGCCAATCCTGAGAAAACTCCGCACCGCGAGGATTGGCTTTCAAGGTCAGCATGCCCGGCCACTCGCAATAGCCGCCTGCGCTCGCATCGTCAAAGCCGCGCGGACACCCCGCGCCCGGAACCCCGTCAAGCGCCCACGGCACCCATGATTTCAAAGGTTCCGGCACCGAACTGAGCGGAAAATCCGCCGCCACAGCACTCCCGACCAGAGACAAAGCAACCAGAAAACGTGCCATCCATTGCGCCATCATGGGAAACCTCCTCACTACAAACCGGGCAAACCACCGGGGTCGTACTGAATTATTCGCCATTCCGGCCAACGCCGGAATCCGCTCAAAGCAGGTGCAAAGCAACAAAACTCGATGAACCGGAATAATTCAACGCGCCCCTAGTCTTCCAAAACCACCGTCATCCGCCTGCTGTCCTGCGGATAGCGACCGAGTACAAAATCAAAAACCGAATCGACCCCGACGACATACACGCGATTGCTCCAGCGATACTCGCCGGGATGATCATCAAAGGCAATATTGACCTTGAACATCCGCCCACCCAGACGGGTCATCGCCCGAATATTCAGCAGATTGGGCTGATAACCAGCTTCCTTCAGCCATTTCTGAGCCTCGGCCCGGATTGCCACATCCCCCTCCGGCGCCATCACCGAAGCCAGCGTTTCCAGCACCCATTGATTGGAGTTCTGATAAAGAGTACTGAACGGATAGGCCACAAGATTGTATTTTGGCTCGTGGAAGCGCTTGAGCTGCGCCGGCGAAAGCAACAGTTTCTCCAGCTTTTGCTGCACTTCCTCGGGCGGCACGACAATCGCTGCCTCGTAGG
>CAZZDF010000065.1:0-8264 GCA_964652915.1 uncultured Propionivibrio sp.
TGTCGACGATCGGGATGACGCGTTCGTAAGCCATGCGCGTCGGGCCGATGACGCCAACCGAGCCGACGATCTGACCATCGACCTCGTAGGGCGCGGTGACCACGCTGCATTCGTCGAGCGGTGCCAGACCGGATTCGCCGCCGATGAAGATCTGGATGCCGTCGGCGCGGTGCGAAATGTCGAGCAGCTGCATCAGCGCCGTGCGTTGCTCGAAGAGATCGAACAGCTCGCGCAGTCGTTTCATGTTCGACGACAGTTCTTCGACTTCGAGCAGGTTGCGTTCGCCGGAAATGACGTATTGCTCGTCCGACTGGCTCAGCGCCTCGTCGCCGGCCGCCAGTGCGGCGCTCATCAATGCCTGCAGGTCGCCGCGCAGTTGGATGAGGTCGGCCTTGACGCGGTCGCGGATATGCTCGAATTCCTGCCCCGAAAAATACTGGTTCAGATAGTTGCTGGCGACCACGAGTTCGGACGGCGAGTAGGGGCGGTCGGTAAACAGGATGCGGTTCTGCACGTCGCCGTTGGTGGTGACGAGAATCAGCAGGATGCGCTTGTCGGACAGGCTGACAAACTCGATCTGGCGAATGCGCAGCGATTGGCGCTTCGGTGTCAGCACGATGCCGGCGAAATGCGTCAGCCCGGAAAGCAGGTGCGAGGCGCTGCTGATCAGCTGCTGCGGCTGCGAGGGGTGAAGCTGACCCTCGATGGCGTGGATCTTGTCGGTTTCCAGCGGCTGCATGGTCAGCAGGCTGTCGACGAAAAAGCGGTAGCCGCGCGGTGTCGGCACGCGTCCGGCCGAGGTGTGCGGGCTGGCGATCAGGCCCAGTTCTTCGAGGTCGGCCATCACGTTGCGCACCGTGGCCGCTGACAGATCGAGCCCGGAGAACTTTGAGAGCGCACGCGAGCCGACCGGCTGGCCGTCCGCGATGTAGCGTTCGATCAGGGTCTTCAGCAGGGTTCTGGCGCGTTCGTCGAGCATGGGGGAGATTTTACAAAAAGAATAGTCAGCTTATGAGGCTTTTCCTCATGACTTGCTTTATTGGGTGTGACAAAACACTCATCCTTCGTCGGCAAATTTCGCGTTGTTGCGCCCCGCCTGTTTGGCGCGGTAGAGCGCTTGGTCGGCGGCCATCAGCAGGCTTTCGGCGTCGGTGCCGTTTTTGGGATACAAGGCGCCGCCGATGCTGGCGCCGATTCGGCATTGAAAATCGGCAAACACCATGGGCTCGGAGAGGGCGCCAATGATCTTGTTGGCGGCGGTTTTGATGTCTTCTTCGCTGATCTTGCCATCAAGCAAGATGATGAATTCGTCGCCGCCGGTACGTGCTACCAGATCGTTGATGCGCGTTTGGGCGCACATGCGTCGCGCTGCCTCCTGCAGTACCAGGTCACCGGCCGGGTGTCCGTACTGGTCGTTGACCGGTTTGAAATGGTCCAGGTCCACCGCCAGCAGGGCAAATCCGTAGCCGTGTCGTCCGCCTCGCGCGAGAGCCTGGGACAAGCGGTCATCGAGCAGTAGCCGGTTGGCCAGCCCGGTCAGTCCATCGTGCTGAGCCTGGTAGGTGATCGCCGCTTCGGTGAGTTTGGAGTCTGTAATGTCCAGGTTGCTTCCCAGTACCGATACGGCCATCCCGTTTCTGTCACACTTGATGCTCAGGAAGGAGCGTACGTGGCGAATGTCTCCGTTTTGGCGGACGACACGGTACTCAATGGATGTTTCTTCGCCGGTCTCGATGCCCTTGCGGGTCAGTTCAAAAACCCGTTCCCTGTCGTCTGGATGAAGGGCCTTTTCGAAGGTGTCGCGCGCGACCGGCGTGCCCACCGGAATGCCGAGGATTTCATAGGTTTCGTCGGACCAGAGTTGCGAGTTGGTGACGAGATCCCACGAGAAATAACCCAAGTGCAGCAGGTGACAGGCTTCGGTCAGCCGCTCTTCACTCAGTTCCAGTGCTTGCTGGGCAAGCCGGGCTTCGGTGACATCCATGTTGGTGCCAAACACGGTGCCCGAGGACGGCGAAGCCGCACCGAACCGCGACTGGATGTAGCGCACGCTTTTGTCGTCCAGGACGATGCGGAATTCGTAGTAAAACGCCTGGTGGCTAGCTAAGCCTTCTTCAGTGGCGCGCAGGACGTATTCACGGTCTTCGGGATGGACCCGGCGCAAAAAAAGCTTCCGCGTGGGCGTGATGTTTTGGGGGAAGCCAAGCACACGGTAGCTTTGTTCCGACCAGAACTGCTCGCCGCTATTCATATCCCAGGTGAAATAGCCTAGTCCGAGCAGGTCACAGGCCGCTTTGAGGTGCGCGTGCTCGGCACGGATGGCATCCGATACAGAGACTGGTATCGGCTGCTCAATGTCAGCTCCGGTGCCAGGAGGGAGCAAAACAGGGGCGTTTTTATCGTTCATTTTCTATGGCAGCTCTGTGGAATTATGTTTCAACGTTGCGATCAGGCTATGCATGGCCAATTATTTCGTATTTATGCTTTCGAATTCAGGTTAGCACATCTTGTCCGGCAGGGTTGGCTCGTTGCCCTGACAAGCTTGGCTGGCTGGAAGCCAATAAATACGGTGCTTTGCACCGTGTTGTAGGTGTAGATCGCCTATCCATGGGGCTTTCAGCAAGGCGGGAGTGAGTTTTAGCCAGCGCGCGGAAACTGGTCAAAGTGTGGCCGGGTTGTGGTTTAATGCGCCATCATGAATCAACCCTCGACTTCTCCCTCTGTAGCCAAGATGCTTCCTCCGCAAACCGTTGCCCTCATCGGAAAGTACAAAAGCCCGGCGATTATCGAGTCGCTTTGCCTGCTAGCAAGGGCGCTGGATGCGCGGGGGATCAGGGTTGTCGTCGAAGAGGCGACGGTAAATTGTTCCGAGGCCGGTGATGATTTAAGCCGCTGGGCAAGTTGCGATTACGCGGCGATTGGCCGACAAGCCGATTTGGCCATCGTGCTCGGCGGTGACGGGACGATGCTCAATGCCGCGCGTCAACTGGCGCCTTATGGCGTTCCGCTGGTCGGCGTCAATCAGGGGCGCTTGGGCTTCATGACCGATATTGCGCGCAGCGACATGCTGACGTGCATGGACGATTTGCTTGGCGGCAAATTTGTTCCCGAGCAACGCATGTTGCTGAAGACCGAAGTGATGCGCAACGGCGGGGTTATTGCCAGCAGTCTGGCGCTTAACGAGGTGGTCGTTGATAAGGGAGCGATCGGGCGGCTGATCGAGTTCGATTTGTTCATCGACGGCGAATTTGTTTACAACCTGCGTTCGGACGGGCTGATCGCTTCGACGCCCACCGGCTCGACGGCGTATTCTCTGTCGGCCGACGGACCGATTCTGCATCCGCAGGTGTCCGGGATCGTGCTGGTTCCGCTGTGCCCGCATTCGCTGACCAACCGGCCTTTGCTGGTCAATGACCGGAACGATATCGAAATCCGGATTGTTCATGCGACGGATTCGCGGGCGTATTTTGACGGGCAGGTGACTTTTGATCTGAAACCGGAGGATTCCGTGCGTATCCGCCGCTCGGAACATTCGATCTGCCTGCTGCATCCGCCGGGTTACAGCTATTTCGCCATGTTGCGACAGAAGTTGCACTGGGGCGAGCAGCCCAAGGTTGTTTAGTTTTTCGGAAAGCGTCCCTTCTTCATGTTGCGTCGTTTAATCATCCGCGATTTCGTGTTGGTCGATCGTCTGGAACTCGACTTTGCTGCGGGTTTTGGGGCTTTGACCGGCGAGACGGGCGCCGGCAAGTCGATTTTGGTTGATGCGCTGGCTTTTGCCTTGGGCGAGCGTGCCGACGCCAGCCTGATCCGCAACGGATGCGAACGCGCGGAGATTTCCGCCGAGTTCGATTTGCAGGCGGAATCGGCCGCAGCCGGCTGGTTGCGCGAGAACGATCTGGATGCCGACGAAGGCCTATTGTTGCGCCGGGTGGTCGATGCCAGCGGGCGTTCGCGGGCCTATCTCAACGGTGCGCCGGTGACCGTCCAGCAATTGCGTGAGGTGGCCGAATCGCTGGTCGATATTCATGGCCAGCATGCGCATCAGTCCTTGTTGCGCGGCGATGCGCAGCGCGAATTGCTCGATTCGCACGCCAGGTTGCTGGGACTGCGTGATGAGGTGGGCGCCGCCTGGCGGCAGTGGCGTGAGGCGCAGGGGTTGCTCGAAGCGGCACAGAGCAGCTCCGAGGCACTGGCGCAGGAGCGCGAGCAACTCGAATGGCAGGTTCGCGAACTGGAAACTCTGGGATTTTCTGCGGACGAGTGGGCGGAGCTGAATCTTGAGCACAAGCGCCTCGGGCACGCCGCGGGCTTGGTCGAAGGGTCGCGCGTGTCGCTCGATCTGCTGGCTGATGGCGAGGCGGCCTGTGTTTCGCAACTCAACACGGCGGCCGGGCGGCTTGACGGGCTGGCCGAGTATGATCCGGCGCTCGCCGAGGTGGCGGCGCTGCTGCATTCGTCGCAGGCCGAGCTGGTCGAAGCGGTGTCGGCGTTGCGGCGCTACGCCGATCGGGTTGAAGTGGATCCGCAGCGGCTTGTCGAAGTCGAGCGGCGGATTGACGCGGTGCTCGGCTGTGCGCGCAAGTACCGCACGACGCCGGAGGAATTGCCGGGTTTGCTGGCGCGTTGGCGCGAGCGTTTGTCGGTATTGGCCGAGAGCGCTGATGTTGCAGGCCTGCAGGCACGGGTGGCGGCGACGCGCAAGGTTTACGACGAAATAGCACGCAAGCTCTCGAAAAGTCGCGCCAAGGCTGCGGAGGCGCTGGGCGCCGAGGTGAGCCGCGTGATGCAGCAACTGGCCTTGGGGGGTGGGCGTTTTGAAGCGGGCTTGGTGCCTGTCGAGGCAGGCAACGCTTATGGCTTGGAGCAGATCGAGTTTCGCATCGCCGGTCTGGCCGGCAGCGAGGCGCGTTCGCTGGCCAAGGTGGCTTCGGGCGGCGAGTTGTCGCGTATCAGCCTGGCGATTCAGGTAGTGACCAGTCAGGCGGCCAGTGTGCCGACGCTGGTTTTCGACGAGGTCGATGTCGGGATCGGCGGCGGGGTTGCCGAGACGGTCGGCCGGCTGTTGCGCGAATTGGGTGGCGAACGGCAGGTTCTCTGCGTGACCCATTTGCCGCAGGTGGCGGCCTGTGCCAACTGGCAGTGGCAGGTCAGCAAGAGCGCGCAGGACGG
Organism: uncultured Propionivibrio sp.; assembly: GCA_964652915.1. Classification (GTDB taxonomy): domain Bacteria; phylum Pseudomonadota; class Gammaproteobacteria; order Burkholderiales; family Rhodocyclaceae; genus Propionivibrio. The sequence continues at coordinate 5,173 of CAZZDF010000065.1, forward strand.
TCAGGTGCGCAGCACGGTGCAGGCCTTGGACGATGCGGCGCGGGTCGAAGAAATCGCCCGCATGCTGGGCGGTGTGGAGATTACCGGAATCACCCGCGATCACGCCCGAGAAATGCTGGGCCTGGTCTGAACAAGGCGTTGTTATTGCGGTTTTCAAGCTTGCTTGGAATCCCCGTTGTTGTCCATAAGTTCTTGTAAATCACGGGCTTATCGTCTACCCTATAGAGTGTGTACCGTTGAGCTCAAGGGTGGTTTTCAATGGTTCAGAGCGTAACGAATCTCTCACCTCAAGCCGGTTTCGGTTTTGAAAGTCTTATCCGTTTCGGTGCGTCGGCAGCGAAGGGGGCGGGCGTCGCTTCTCGTTTGGTTGTTCGTCCAGATAGTTCCAGTTCGGCCGATTCTTCCTCGGCCAAGTCTGCGCAGTCTTCAGCCAAATCAGAGCAGTCTTCAGCCGTCAGGGAATTGACTCCCGAAGAGCAACGGATTGTCAGCGAGCTTGCGCAGACAGATCGCAAGGTCAGGGCGCACGAGCAGGCGCATATCTCTGTTGGAGCCGATCTCGTACAGGGTGGGCCGACGTTTGTCTACGCGACGGGGCCGGACAAAAAACGTTATGCCATTAGCGGAGAGGTTTCAATTGATACGTCTCCGGCGCGAACCCCCGAAGAAACCATTCCCAAAGCACAACACATAAGAGCGACGGCGCTGGCTCCGGCAGAGCCTTCGCCACAAGACCAGCGCGTGGCTTCCCTGGCCAGCTCAATGGAGATGAACGCGCGAATCGAAGTGGCTATTCAACAACGCGAGCAGGCTGCGGAATCGCTGAAGGGGGCAGATGCAGCCAGCGAAACCGCCAGCGAGAGCGCAGAAGGCGTGGCTAGCGAAGCTGCCTCGTCGGAAGGCGCGGGATTTTATCGGGGGGTGGCGTCAGGCAACACTCGGAGCGCCAGCGTCGGCGGGGTCTTCGACTCGTTTGCCTGATTGTTCCGTATCCTTCAGGTTTTCGCGGTGGATGCATTCGGGTTTGGTGCATTCCGCGTAAAGATACAGTGCGTGTTCCTGGATGGCAAAGCCGCGTTCCTTGGCGATTTTTTTCTGGCGGCGCTCGATTTCTTCGTCAAAAAATTCTTCGACACGTCCGCAGTTGATGCATACCAGATGATCGTGATGTCTTCCTGACTTGACCTCGAATACCGCTTTCCCCGATTCGAAATGGTGACGCTCAAGCAGGCCGGCTTGTTCAAACTGAGTCAGCACGCGATACACCGTCGCCAGCCCGATATCCATGTGTTCGTTGAGTAGTGCCTGATAAACGTCGTCGGCCGTCATGTGGCGGACGCCGGTTTTCTCGAAGAGTTCGAGAATCTTCAGACGCGGGAAGGTGGCTTTCAGGCCGATGCTTTTCAGATTGGTCGAATTGCTCATGGTTTGGCTCGTTTTGCGGGCAAAGTAGGTCTTGTTTTTCGGTTATGATATACCGTGCAGCATGAATAAATGAATTCCTGCGGCAAAACGCAAATCCGACCATTTATCAAGAAACATCCCTCGCATGACTCTTTTTCGACTTGCCGGAACGGCTCTCCTGCTCGCCTTTATCTCCGGTTGTTCTTCGGTGCCACGGATTGTCAGTGAGTACAAAATTGATATTCAGCAGGGTAACGTGTTGACCCAGGATATGGTTTCGCAACTTAAGCCGGGGCTGACCAAGGATCAGGTGCGTTTTATCCTGGGGACTCCGGTGTTGATGGACATGTTCCACGCCAATCGTTGGGATTACGTTTATCGCTTTCAGAAAGGTGGTGCCACCACCGTCGAGATGCGCAAGTTCTCGACGTTTTTCGATGAAAACGGAAGGCTGATTCGGGTGGCCGGCGATGTGACCGCAGCCCAGCCGGGCGAGGTATCGTCAATTCCCGAGAGCAAAGTGCGTGAAATCGATCTGGGCTCGATTTCCGAGGATGCGGTTGCGCCGCCGGTCGACGATAAGGGCTTTTGGAGCGGCATGATGGAAAGTGTGGGGTTTTAAATGAGTGAAATAAAAATTGCGATTGTTGGCGCCAGCGGGCGTATGGGGCGGATGCTGATTGAGGCGACGCTGAAAGACGGTTATGCCCGCCTGGTTTCGGCGATGGATCTTCCGGGAACACCGGCGATCGGCAAGGATGCCGGGGAACTGGTCGGTATGCCTTGTGGCGTGCCGGTAACGAGCGATACGGAAGCCGGCATTGCACAAGCCGATTGCCTGATCGATTTCTCTCGCCCTGAAGGGACGCTGGAGCATCTGGCCATTTGTCGTCGGCACAAGGTGGGAATCGTGATCGGTACCACCGGTTTTTCCGATGCCGGAAAACAGGCGATTGCCGAAGCCGCCAAAGAGATTCCGGTCGTTTTTGCGCCGAACATGAGTGTTGGGGTCAACGTGGTCTTCAAGTTGCTCGATACGGCTTCGCGCATTCTGGCCGAAGGCTACGATATCGAGATTGTTGAAGCGCATCACAAACACAAGATTGACGCGCCTTCGGGAACGGCGCTGCGTATGGGTGAAGTGGTGGCGCAGGCGCTTGGTCGCGATTTGAAATCCTGCGCGGTCTATGGTCGTGAAGGTGTCACCGGCGAGCGCGATCCGTCGACCATCGGTTTTGCTACGGTGCGTGGCGGCGACATTGTTGGCGACCATACCGTCATGTACTGCGGCACCGGTGAGCGTGTCGAAATCAGCCACAAGGCCGGTAGTCGCATGCCCTACGCGCTGGGCAGCCTGCGTGCGGCGCGTTTCCTGGCGGGCAAGGGTTGCGGGCTGTTCGACATGCAAGACGTTCTGGGCTTGCGCTGATTCATCGCGGATCATGCCGCGGTCAAGCCCGGTTTGCGGACATCCGTGATGAAGTCCCAACTCCTCGCTGTCAAACTCCGCGAAATATTCGGCGGTGACGGCGAGGCAGTGTTCCGGAAACTGCTGGCCGATGCTTCCGGTAGTTACCCGGCGCTGGCGAGCGGCGCGGCAAAACTGCTGGAAGTCTCCGATAGCTTGCTGGCCCAGTTTGCCAGTGTGCAGCAAATTCAGTCCGAGCTTTCCGGCGATGCGTTTTCCG
>CAZZDF010000066.1:0-8197 GCA_964652915.1 uncultured Propionivibrio sp.
TAATCACTCTTATCCACATCAGGAGAAACCATGCGACTTCTAGCAAAACTACTCGGCGCCGTCATTCCTCTTTCGCTCCTTATTTGTGCACCAGTTCAAGCTCGTGACTGGAGCGTCATTCAGAAATCCGGCTCGATCATTGCTGCAACCGAAGGCGCATTCGCCCCCTTCAACTATTACGAGGGCACCAAGCTCACGGGTTACGAAGTCGACGTTGCCGAAGCACTGGCTAAAAAACTGGGACTCAAGCTCGAATGGAAAGCCGTTCCTTTCGATGCCCAATTGGCCGCCGTCAAGCAGGATCGTTTCGACTTCGCCATTGCCTCACACGGATACACCAAAGAACGCGCCAAGGCAGTTGATTTCGCCAGCCCGCACTACTGCACCGGCGGCATGATTGCCGCAGCGAAAGACGGTTCGTTGACCATTGATTCGCTCAAGGGCAAAACCGTCGGCGTACAACTGGCCACCAGCTATTTCGACGCTGCCAAGAAAATCGCCGGCATCAAGGAAGTCAAAACCTACAAGGCTGATCCAGACGCGTTTTCCGCGCTCAAGGCCAAGAAAATTGACGCCTGGATTTCAGACAAGTTTACAGTCATGGAAACCCTGAGCAAAAACCCCGATGCCGGCATCGTTACCGGCGAGCAAGTTTTTGTCGAGCGCGTCTCGCTGATCATGCGCAAGAACAACAAGGAGTTCATGGACAAGGTCAATCAGGCACTGTCCGACCTGACCAAGGACGGAACACTGAAAACCATTTCAGAAAAATATTTCAAGACCGACATTACCTGCAAATAAGTAGAAGCGGCGCCTGAACATGAACTGGACGAAGCAATACCCGGGCTGGACCATGTTCGGCGCCATGATTGGACTGCTGGTATTTCTCTGGGGGCTGGCGATTCCGTTGGCCGCAGCCCCCGAGCCGATTGGCCCTGCGGCCCAGCAATTCGCCGAAGGCGCGCGCATCACCGTTTGGCTGACGCTCATCTCGGGCAGCACCGGCGTCATCATAGGCATCCTCGCCGGCATGGGCAAATTATCGAGTTTCCTGCCCTTGCAATGGTTCTGCAGTTTCTATGTCTGGCTGATTCGCGGCACCCCGCTCCTGCTCCAAATTATGTTCGTCTGGCTGGTCGTCCCAACCATCATGCCCGCCGGAATTGAGCTTTCCGATTTCACCTGTGCGGCCATCGCCCTGTCACTCAACGTCGGCGCCTACAACACCGAATGCGTTCGTGCCGGCATTCTTGCGGTTCCACATGGACAGGTGGAGGCAGCCAAAGCCCTTGGCCTGAAGCCGATTCAAACGTTTCTGGATGTCATCCTCCCGCAAAGTTTCCGCGTGGCGCTCCCAGCGCTAGCCAACAACCTTGCTTCGCTGGTCAAGGACTCTTCTCTGGCCTATGCCATCAGCGTCGTTGAACTGACCATGGCCGGTTATCGCGTGCAAGCCGAGAGCTACCAGCCAATCCCGGTGTTCCTTACAACCGCCGTCATTTATCTGATTCTGACCACCGCATTCACCACCCTCACAGCAGCGCTTGAAACGCGCCTTGAGGTCGGACAAAAGCGCTAAGCAAGCGAACCTATGGACAGCCCAAGCACTCCCCAGCCGATCATCATCGCGCGCAACGTCGAAAAACGCTTTGGCGAATTTCGGGCGCTACGCGGCGTTTCGGCAAGCTTTCTTGAAGGTCAGGTCACCGCCATCGTCGGGCCTTCCGGTTCCGGAAAATCGACTTTCCTGCGTACCTTGAATCGGCTTGAAGCGCACGACAGCGGGGAAATCATCATTGACGGCATTGAGCTCAACGATGACCTTCAACACCTCGATGCGATTCGCCGCGAAGTGGGCATGGTGTTTCAAAGCTTCAACCTGTTTTCGCACATGACCATCCTGCGCAATGTTTCTCTGGCGCCCATTCGCGTCCGTAAAACGCCAAAGAAGGAAGCCGAAGAAAAGGCAATGGCCTTGCTTGAACGGGTCGGCCTCAAGAGTCAGGCGCACAAATACCCGGTGCAGCTCTCCGGCGGCCAACAGCAACGTGTCGCGATCGCTCGCGCACTGGCCATGGACCCCAAAGTTCTCCTGTTCGATGAGCCGACTTCGGCGCTTGATCCGGAAATGGTCAATGAAGTCCTCACCGTCATGCGCGAGTTGGCGCACACCGGCATCACCATGCTCGTCGTAACCCATGAAATGGGCTTTGCCAAGGAAGTTGCCGACCGCGTCATCTTCTTCGACGAAGGCGCTATTCTCGAAGACACATCGCCCGAAGCCTTCTTCTCGAATCCCGACCACGAACGGGCCCAAGCCTTCCTCTCGCAGGTTCGGCACGGCTTCTAAGGCAAGCGGCAGACGGCTCGCCCAAAGCAAGCCACTCAGATCGTTTGCGCAGCCTCTTTTTTACTGCCCATTAGCGGCAGTAGTTGCACGGCGATGATGCACACAAAAATCAAGACACAACCGGCGATCCCGGTCGAATTCAGGCGATCGCCTATCAACAGAAAACCGAACAGCGCCGCAAACAGCGTTTCAGCCGAAAGAATAATCGCCGCATCGGCAGCATCCGCGTAGCGCTGACCGACGACCTGGCCGGTATAAGCAAAGCCAACGGAAATAATGCCGGTATAAAGAATCGGCAGCGTCGCCTCACGGATCGCTACGAGCGTAATCGTTTCAGTAAATCCCGCCCAGACCATGCAGGCCACGCCAGCCACCAGAAATTGTCCACAGGCGACCAAAAAAGGCGCAGCAAGGCGCTCGGCCACCCGCCCGACAAAAATCACATGCAAAGCCCAAAACAGGCTGCTGGCGATCACCCAGGCATCACCGACGCTCAAACTGAGTACGCCGGCACCGGAGAGCATCCAGGTTCCTAACAGACAACCGATCGACGCCGGCCATACCGACCAATGCGGTCGCACCTGCATGATCAGCCAGGAAATCAACGGCACCAAGGGAACATAAAGCGCCGTCAGGAAGCCGGCGTTGGTTACCGTCGTTCCGGTAATGCCGATCTGCTGAAACACCGCACCCAACGCCAATAACAGGCCAAGCATCAAAACGCCGATGTAATCACGTCGCTCCGGTTTTACCGGACGCCGCAGAATCAGCCGGATATCGCGCAAAACCAAAGGCGAAATCACACAAGCGCCAAGCAGAAAACGAATCCCGGTGAAAGTAAACGAGCCGAGGCTCTCGGTGCCATGCGCCTGCGCCACAAACGCCGAGCCCCAAACGAGCGCCACCGCAAGAAGCAGCAAATTAGCTTGAATACGAGTCACAAAAGTACCGCCCTACAAAACATCTCAAACACTTAGCGCGTCCAATCACCTGACAACGCACATCCAGACAAACAACACCTGCCCTTGCGATTCAGCCAATTGAGCAAGTTCGGCAAATTCCGTAAGCACGGCTAGAACATCCTCAACGCGCCAATGCGCCTTTTCGAACTCGTCACTTGCCGCCAGTTCCACGGCAACGCACTCCAAAGCCTGTGCATCAAATACGGCCAGCTTTTCCTGCACTTGATCGGCAATGCGCAAAACAATGATTTCACTGTCCGACAGATAAACCGGCTGGCAACGATCCAGCGCCGTCTGCAAGGTATCTTCAGTCAGCAGACAATGCAGCATGGCGAACTTGGCCGTATCCCAACCGGGAGTGGAAACCCCGCTCCATTCGTCGAGTGGCGCGGTCGATTCTCCGACCTTCACCAGCGCATCTTCTTCGGCGGCGACAACGTGGGTCAAAATATCCATGGCAAAAATTCCTGATGTTCCGGATCAAATTGAGGCACGGCAGAAAACAAACGGAGGCCAAAAACGAAAAAACCCGCCAGCAAGCGGGTCATTATGTGCCAGACAATTTTATTATTTGGTGCCCCGAGCCAGAGTCGAACTGGCACGCCTTGCGGCGCTGGATTTTGAATCCAGTGCGTCTACCGATTCCGCCATCGGGGCACGCGTAAAAATAGGTTACACTTCGCGGCTTTTTGGTACTGAACGAAAGCAGCCGCTCCGGTAATCCGGCTTCGATCCTATTGAAATCCGATGCAATCGAAGCGAAGGAGGCCGAATTATCCTCGATTCATCCTCTGCCGACAAGCGGCTCCGACGACATTTTTTCATGCTCACACTCGACGACTTTGATTTTCACCTGCCTCCCGAGCTGATTGCCCAACATCCGGCCAAGGAAAGAACGGCCAGCCGGCTGCTACATCTGACGCAAAAAGGCCTGATTGACCGGCGTTTTTCGGAATTGCCGCAACTCATCGAGCCCGGCGACCTGCTTGTCTTCAATGACACCAAAGTGATCAAGGCCCGCCTGTTCGGCCAAAAGGAAAGTGGCGGCCAGATCGAGGTGATGATCGAGCGTATTGTCGACCGGCAGCATGCCGTCGCGCAAATCCGTGCCAGCAAATCTCCCAAGGCCGGCAGCCGGATCATCCTCGAAGACGCTTTTGCGCTGACCGTTAACGGTCGCACCGGCGAGCAATCGGAGTTCTTTGCGCTCGAACTGGCTGGCGACGGCGACCTGTACGCGTTAATCGAACAGCACGGCCACCTCCCCCTCCCGCCCTACATCACCCACAGCGCCGAAAGCGAAGACGAAACGCGCTACCAGACGGTTTATGCCCGTCATACCGGCGCCGTGGCCGCCCCCACGGCCGGGCTGCACTTCGACGATGCGATGCTGGAGGAACTTAAAACCAAAGGCGCCGAACTCGCCTGGCTGACCCTGCACGTCGGCGCCGGCACCTTCCAGCCGGTGCGGGTACACAACATCGCCGAACACGCCATGCACTCGGAGCAGTTCAACATTCCGCAGACCACCGTCGATGCCGTCGGGCGCACCCGCGCCCGTGGCGGCCGTGTCATCGCCGTCGGCACCACCAGCCTGCGCGCGCTGGAAGCCGCCTCGCAAAGCGGTACGCTACGTGCTGGCACTGCTGAAACAGACATCTTCATCACCCCCGGCTACCGCTTCCACACGGTTGACCGGCTCATTACCAATTTCCACTTACCCAAATCGACGCTGCTCATGCTCGTCTCGGCTTTTGCCGGCATTGAGCCGATCTGCGTCGCCTACCGTCACGCCGTGGCCGAAGGCTACCGCTTTTTCAGCTACGGCGACGCCATGCTTATCGAAAGAAATAACCATGCAATTTGAACTGCTCACCACCGATGGGGCCGCCCGCCGTGGCCGCCTGACCCTCGCCCACGGCGTTGTCGAAACACCCGTCTTCATGCCGGTTGGCACCTATGGCACGGTCAAGGCCATGACGCCGCGCGATCTCAATGAAATCGGCGCGCAAATTTGCCTGGGCAACACCTTCCACCTGTGGCTGCGCCCCGGCCTCGAAGTCATCGGCGCGCACGGCGGTCTGCACAAGTTCATGGGCTGGGACAAGCCGATCCTCACCGATTCTGGCGGCTTCCAGGTCTTTTCGCTAGGCGCATTGCGCAAGATCACCGAGGAAGGCGTCAAGTTCTCTTCACCAATTAACGGCAGCAAGCTCTTCCTCTCCCCCGAAGAATCGATGCGCATCCAGCACGTGCTGAACTCGGACATCGTGATGATTCTCGACGAATGCACGCCGTTCCCGGCGACTTACGACGAAGCCGCCAAATCGATGCGCTGTTCCCTGCGCTGGGCCAAGCGTTCGCGCGATGAGCATGATCGCCTCGGCAACACCAACGCCTTGTTCTGCATCGTTCAGGGCGGCATGTACGAAGACCTGCGCGACGAATCGCTGGCCGGTCTTTCGGAAATCGGTTTTGACGGCTGCGCCATCGGCGGCCTCTCGGTCGGCGAGCCCAAGGAAGATATGGCACGCATCCTCGCGCACATCACCCCACGCCTGCCGCAGAACAAACCGCGCTACCTGATGGGCGTCGGCACGCCGGAAGACCTGGTACACGGCGTGCAGACCGGCGTCGACATGTTCGACTGCGTAATGCCGACACGCAACGCCCGCAACGGCCACCTGTTCACCCGCTATGGCGACATCAAAATCAAGAACGCCTGCCACAAAAACGACCTGCGTCCGCTCGACGAAACCTGCGACTGCTACACCTGCCGCAATTTCTCGCGCGCCTATCTGCATCACCTGCATCGCATCGGCGAAATTCTTGGCGCGCAACTGAACACCATCCACAACCTGCATTACTACCAGGTATTGATGCGCGAACTGCGCGAAGCCATCGCCAGCGGCACGCTCAGCGAGATGGTCAAACGCTTCCATGCCGGGCGTGGCGAGCAGGCGAGAGTGATACAATAGCCGGCTTCTTGCCCACGGCAACCCCGTTTAATGACGCTTTACCCAGGAGATTAATGTGCTGATCAGCAACGCCTACGCTCAAACCGCGGCCGCCGCCGGCCCGATGGACAGCCTCATGCAATTCCTCCCGATCATCTTTTTGTTCGCCATTTTCTACTTCCTGATGGTTCGGCCACAGCAAAAGAAGGCGAAGGAACACAAGGCGATGCTCGACGCGCTGAGCAAGGGCGATGAGGTCGTCACTCAAGGCGGTATGGCCGGACGTGTCGTCAAGGTCGGCGATGATTTCGTCTCGGTCGCCATCGCCGATAACGTCGAAGTTCAGATGCAGAAGCCAGCGATCATGCTGGTCTTGCCCAAAGGCACCTTGAAAAACCTGTAATCCCTGATGTCAGGCGTGCGCTGCCAAATCCGCTACGCACGCCTTTCTCCGCACCACCCACTTATCCCATTGCCCTCATGAACCGCTACCCGCTCTGGAAATACCTGATCGTCGCATTTGCACTGGTGATCGGCTTCATCTACACCCTCCCGAACTTTTTTGGTGAAGCCCCGGCAGTCCAAGTCTCAAGCGCCAAAGCCACACTCAAGGTCGACGCCAATACGCTGGACCTCGTCAGCAAAACGCTCAGCGACGCCGGCATCGAAAACAACGGCACCTTCCTTGATACCAACGGCGTCAAGGTTCGTCTGAAAGACACCGACACCCAGCTCAAGGCCAAAGACGTTCTTGAAAAGCAATTCAACCCCGACCCCAGCGATCCGAAATACGTCATCGCCCTGAACCTGCTGTCCAGCTCACCGCAATGGCTGACCTCGCTCGGCGCACTTCCGATGTACCTCGGTCTCGACCTGCGCGGCGGTGTGCACTTCCTGCTGCAAGTCGACATGGACGGCGCACTGGTCAAGCGTCTGGATTCAACCAGCGCCGATCTGCGCAGCGCGTTGCGCGACAAGTCGATTCGCCACGGCGGCATCAGCCGCGACAAGGATCGCCTGGTCATCCGCTTCCGCGACGAAGAAACGCGCAACAAGGCACGTATCGCCATAGAAAACGTCGAACCGGATCTTTTCCTTGCCGATCAGGGCGAAGATTCCGACCTGAAACTGGTGGCCACCTTGAAACCCACCGCCATCAAGCGCATTCAGGAAGACTCGATCAAGCAAAACATCGTCACCCTGCATAACCGGATCAACGAACTCGGTGTCGCCGAGCCAGTCATCGCCCAGCAAGGAGCTGACCGCATCGTCGTGCAACTGCCCGGCGTTCAGGACGTGGCCAAAGCCAAGGATCTGATCGGCCGCACGGCCACACTGGAAATCCGCATGGTTGATGAAGCCGCCAGCATGAGCGGCAGCAGCTTTGGCGTCGATGTCGTTCCCGAACGCCAGCGCGACGGCTCTGAAAGAATGGTTTATCTCAAGAAACAAGTGGTTGTGACCGGTGACCGCTTGAACGGCGCCGACGCCACCTTCGACCAGAACCAGCAACCGGCCGTCTCGGTCAAGCTGGACGCTGCCGGCGGCCGCATCATGCGCGAGGTCACGCGTGAAAACATCGGCAAGCTGATGGCCATTGTGCTTTACGAAAAGGGCAAGGGCGAGGCCATTTCGGTCGCTACCATTCAGGGCGAATTCGGCAACCAGTTCCAGATTACCGGTCGCTTCTCTTCCGAAGAAACCACGCGACTGGCCATTCTCATCCGTGCCGGCGCACTGGCCGCGCCGATGGACATCATCGAAGAACGAACCATCGGCCCGAGCCTCGGTGCGGACAACATCACCAAGGGCTTCCATTCGACGCTCTGGGGCTTTGCCGCCATCTCGCTGTTCATGATCGTCTACTACCGCCTGTTCGGGCTGGTCTCGGTCGTTGCACTCGGTTCCAACCTGCTCTTCCTGATCGC
>CAZZDF010000067.1:0-8101 GCA_964652915.1 uncultured Propionivibrio sp.
TCGTCGATGACGAAATGGGTATCCGGGAGTTGCTTTCCGAAATCCTGGCCGACGAAGGACATACCGTCTTGCTGGCGGAAAACGCCGGCGCCGCGAGAAAAATTCGCAGCGAGAAACGTCCCGATCTGGTGTTGCTGGATATCTGGATGCCGGATACCGATGGGATTTCCTTGCTCAAGGAATGGTCTTCCGCCGGGCTGTTGACCATGCCGGTCGTGATGATGTCTGGTCATGGCACCATCGACTCCGCAGTGGAGGCGACCCGGGTAGGCGCCATTGACTTTCTCGAGAAACCGATTGCTCTGCAAAAGTTGCTGGCGACCGTCAAAAAGGCGCTCAAACACGAAGTGACGCCGCAAAAGCCGCCGCTGACTTTGGATGCGTTTTCCCGCTCGCCGTTGCTCAAAGATTTGAAAAAGCGGCTCGAACAAGCAGCGGCAAAAAACTCGGTATTGCTGCTCAAGAGCGCCTCCGGCAGCATTGCCGAGATTTGCGCGCGGACACTGCATACCCCGAAAACGCCCTGGCTCGACCTTTCGCTGTCCAGCGCACCGCTGACGCAGGAAATGCTGGTCAATGCCGAAGGCGGGATTCTGTTTATTTCCGATCTGACCTTGCTCGGCAAATTGCAGCAGCGCAATCTCGCCTATGCCTTGGAGCGCCTGGAAAAATACAACCTGCAATTGATCGCTGCTTCGCCGCGCTCCTTGACGGTGCTGACCGACGCTGGTTGGGAGCCGGCGCTGGTTGCCCGTCTGGGTGAAGTGTGGGTGGCGCTTCCCCAGCTTTCCGGCCATACCGACGATGTGCCCGAGATCGCCTCGCTGGTGCTCTCGCATCTCGTCGAGCGGAACGAAGTACCGTCGCGGCAGTTTTCCAGTGCCGCGCTCAATGCCCTGCGACTTCACCATTGGGAAGGCGAATGGGCCGAATTGCTTTCCACGGTCAAGAATCTTGCGCTGGCCGCGCTTGAAGAAGATATTTCGGTTGAAGATGTCGAGACGCTCTTGTCGCGTGAAGCGACCGATGCCCCCAAGCAGCCGCTGGCGCTGCCGATGTTCAACCAGCCTCTGCGCGATGCCCGTGAGGAATTCGAGCGCATGTATTTCGAATATCACCTCAAGACCGAACGCGGCAACATGACCCGCGTCGCGGACAAAACCGGCCTTGAGCGTACCCACCTCTATCGCAAGCTCAAGCAACTGGGCCTGAATCTCGGGCGCCGGGTGGAGGAGCATGAGGGGTAGTTGGGTATGCCCTTCTGACATGCATAAATGCTATGGCCGGTGATTTGTCGGCAGGCCGTAGCGGTCGGGTTTAGGTTGGGGGTAGGTCGGGCTTCTGTCCGACTTGGGGGCGCGATCAAGCGTCGCAATCGGCCTGAAGGGCGACTTACAGACGGGGTCGATTTTTTCGCTACTGCTTGAACCAATCGACCATCCGCCCCAGATATTCGTGGGCGGCAAGGCGGCTGTTTAAAAAACTTGCGGGTAGCCAGTCGGCGAACGGAGTGGCGATCTGGGTCGTGAATACCGTCGGTGCCGGGATGACCGTCAGGCCTTCGTGTTCGAAGAGCGGAACGGCGCGGGGCAGGTGCCAGGCGTGGCTGACCAGCGCGATTTGGGTGATGCCGTCTTCTTTCAGTTGAGCCGCCGACATTTTGGCGTTCTCGCCGGTATCGCGGGAAGCTGATTCGATCCATTTCACCTTGAGGCCGAAATCCTGTTCCAGCGTGTCGCGCATGGCCGTGGCTTCGGCAATGCCACCGGACGGGGCTCCGCCGCTAACGAGGATCGGCAGGTGGCTTTGTCGAGCCAGGCGAGCGGCGTAGCGCAGGCGCTCCAGTGAAAAATGATTGACCGTGCTGCTCTCGTATTCCGGGGCGTCGTGATACAGGCCGCCGCCCAGCACAACGATGGCTTGCGCGTCCTTGAGTTGTTCCGCGCTGACGGGCGGGTAGTTTTCCAGCGAGTTGAGCATTTTTCTACCGACAACCGGTATGGAAAGCGCGAGCAGCATGGCTAGCGACAGGCAGGTAAGACCCATGCCCAGTTTGCGCCGCCAACCGCTTTTGCGCATGCTTAGCCAGAAGCCGAACAGTGCCACCAGCACGAGGCTGGCCGGTGGCAGGACGAGGGCGCTAAGCAGTTTTTTCAGGAAGAACATGAGGGCTTGTGACGGTTTGTGGATTTCCGGCGGGATTCTCGTCCGCTTCCCGGTGCTTGGCAAGCGGTGACGCAGTGCGTCTGGCGCAAACGGCGCTTTCCGGCGGATAATCGCTCTTTGACCTGATTGGCTGGAGTTTTCGTGACCCGACCCCGCAATGACAATTTTTTGCGTGCCCTGCTCAAGGAGCCGACCGATTACACGCCGATCTGGCTGATGCGTCAGGCCGGGCGTTATCTGCCCGAGTATTGCGAAACGCGCAAACGCGCCGGCAGTTTCCTGCAACTGTGTAAAAGTCCGGATATGGCCTGCGAGGTGACCATGCAGCCGCTCTCCCGCTTCAATCTCGATGCGGCGATCCTGTTTTCGGACATTCTGACCGTTCCCGATGCGATGGGGCTTGGTCTTTACTTTGCCGAGGGAGAGGGGCCGAAGTTCGAGCGCCCTTTGCGCGAGGAGTGGGCGATTCGTGATCTGAGCGTTCCCGATCCCTATTGTCACTTGCGTTACGTGATGGATGGCGTGACCGAGACACGTCGGGCGCTGGATAACGCGGTGCCGCTGATCGGCTTTGCCGGAAGCCCGTATACGCTGGCCTGCTACATGATCGAGGGGGCAGCGAGTCATGATTTCCGGCAGGTCAAAACCATGCTTTACGAGCGGCCGGATCTGTTGCATCACATTCTGTCGGTCACGGCCGATGCGGTATTGGCTTATCTCAATGCCCAGATTGAGTCCGGCGCGCAGGCGGTGATGATTTTCGATACTTGGGGCGGCAATCTGTCGGCAGCGGCGTACCAGGAATTTTCATTGCCCTACATGCAACGTATTGTCGCTGGCCTGCTCAAGGAGCGCGACGGCGAGAAAGTACCGTCGATGGTCTTTACCAAGGGCGGTGGTTTGTGGCTGGAATCGATTGCCGGCATCGGCTGCGACGCAGTGGGACTGGACTGGACGGTCGATATCGGCGAAGCGCGGCGGCGGGTGGGCGACAAGGTGGCTTTACAGGGTAATCTCGATCCGGCGGCGCTACTGGCTTCACCCGGGAAGGTTGCCGCTGAGGCGAGAAAGGTTCTGGATGCCTATGGTTCGGGCGATACCGGCCATGTGTTCAACCTCGGACATGGTATTTCGCAGTTCACGCCACCAGAGAACGTGACGGCGCTGGTTGAGGCGGTTCACCGCTACCGTAGTGATGCACAAAAAAATTAAAAAATTCTCTGTATCGGTATTGACTTATGCACAGAAATCGGATTTTTGTAACCGCTTTGTAACAAGTCCGTGAAGAATCAGCGACTTACATGTAAGACATTGTTTTTTAATGGAAATAATTACGCTGATTTTTGTGGCAGAGTAAGGAGAAACCAGTCGACAAGGGTGTTTCACGGGTTTTTCATGGGTTAACTCACAGACTTATCCACAGAAAATGTGAATAAGCAGGAAACTGTTAAAGAGTGAATGACTTACAGCGCTTTTGCAGAAGCGGCACGAGCTTTGTAGGCTAAGTGAGTTTATGTTGGCGTTTAAATAGAAACCAACTAAAAAATGCAGCTAACCGCAATGACTCAACGGGCACAACGAAAAATAGAAATATTTGAGTCTTTTCATAATTTACCCGGTTGGTGTGCCACTAAAACCTTGCAATTCATTTCTATTTCGTTGTGTCGTTGTGGTTTGAACTGAGCTTTTGGATTGAACAGGTCAGAATGCAGATTGCCCGTATCGCGCTCGATGTGCCTTTACATCGGCTTTTCGATTACCGGATTCCCGAGGGGGAGTTGTTGCCCCCGGCGGACGTCGGCTTGCGCGTGCGCGTGCCGTTTGGTTCGGGTTCGCGTATCGGGGTGATTGTCGATTTGCCGGAAGCCAGCGATTTCCCGCTTGCCCAACTTAAAGCCGTTGAAGCCGTATTGCGCGATCTGCCCGCTTTGCCGGGCGACTGGTTTCGTTTGAGCGAGTTTTGTTCGGCCTACTATCAGGCGCCGCTGGGCGAAGTCATGCTGTCGACCTTGCCGGCCGGGTTGCGCCGGGTCAATCCGCCCAAGCCGCGGGCCAGCCGGCGTCGTGCCAAGTTGCCGCCGGCGCATGAAGCGCCGGAACTGACGGATGAGCAGCAGGCAGCCTTGACGCGAATTCTTGAAGGCGGAGTGGGTTTCAAGGCCTACTTGTTGCACGGGGTAACTGGTAGCGGCAAGACCGAGGTGTATCTGCGCCTGGTCGAGCGTGCGCTGGCAGCCGGGCAGCAGACTCTGTTGCTGGTTCCGGAAATCAATCTGACGCCGCAACTTGAGGCGCGTGTCGCTGCGCGCTTTCCCGATGCCGGGCTGGTCAGCCTGCACAGCGAGTTGACCGAGGCGGCGCGTACGCGCAATTGGCGGGCGGCGCTGGAGGGGTCGGCACGGATTGTTCTCGGGACGCGGCTGGCGGTTTTTACGCCGATGCCCGATTTGGGTCTGATCATCGTCGACGAAGAACACGATCCTTCCTTCAAGCAGCAGGACGGCATGCGCTACTCGGCGCGTGACGTGGCGGTTTTTCGTGCCCGTGACCGGGGTGTGCCGATTGTTCTTGGTTCGGCGACGCCCTCGCTGGAAAGCTGGGCGAATGCGACCGATAGCCGTACTCCGGCACGCTATACCTTGTTGACACTGGCCGAGCGTGCCGTCGAAAACGCCCGCTTGCCGGTGGTGCAGCGCATCGACACCCGTCTGGAGAAATTGCAGGACGGGCTTTCCGGCGCCTTGCTGCTGGCCATCGAAAAACGCTTGGCGCGTGGCGAGCAGAGTCTGGTTTTTCTCAACCGACGTGGCTACGCGCCAGTGCTCACCTGCACCTTTTGCGGCTGGATTTCGCATTGTCGTCGTTGCGCGGCGAATCTGGTATTGCATCTGGCCGACGGGCGTTTGCGTTGCCACCACTGCGGTTTCGAGACGCGCGTGCCGAAAAGTTGCCCGACCTGCGGCAATCAGGACATTCAGCCCTTCGGGCGTGGTACGCAGCGGCTGGAGGAAGTGCTGGCGACCCGTTTCCCGCAGGCGCGCATTCTGCGCGTCGACCGTGATTCGGCCAAAAGCCGGAAACAGTGGGAGGCGCTCGTCGAACAGATTCATGCTGGGGAAGCCGATATTCTGGTCGGCACGCAGATGCTGGCCAAGGGGCATGACTTTCCGAAACTCACGCTGGTTGGGGCCATCGGTGCCGATTCGGCCTTGTTCGCCGCCGACTGGCGGGCGCCAGAGCGCTTGTTTGCCCAGTTGATGCAGGTCGCCGGGCGGGCCGGGCGGGCGGAATTGCCTGGTGAGGTGCTGATTCAGACGCAGTTTCCAGAGCACCCGCTTTACGCGGCGCTGGTGCGCCATGACTACCCGGCTTTTGCCAACGAACAACTCAAGGAGCGCGAGCAGGCCGGCTTTCCGCCCTATACCTACCAAGCGATGTTGCGCGCCGAAGCGCCGTCGATTGCCGATTCGCTGGCCTTTCTCGCCACCGCTCGCGCCTGGCCGCAGGCCGGCGAGCATCCGGACGTGATGTTGTACGACCCGGTGCCGATGCGCCTGGCGCGCCGAGCGAATTTCGAACGCGCGCAATTGCTGATTGAGTCGCCCTCACGTCGTGCCTTGCAGGGCTTTCTTGGTGCGTGGGGCGAATTGCTTGATGTCATCAAGACGCCATCGAAGTTGCGCTGGCATCTGGAAGTTGATCCTTTGGAGTTTTAAGCGTGATCTCAGGATTTGTTGGTCAATTGCACCTGCTTTTACTGGCGTGCATCGTTTTGATGTCTAGTTCCGTTCGAGCGCAGGAGTTCGTTGGAGCGCCGCGCGTTGTGGCGGCGCTGGCGCAGGGGCAGGCGGCCGAGCGCGGCAAAGGGGTGCGCAAGAACATGAGTCTGGCCATCGAGTTTTATTGCGATGCGGCGACGATGGGGAGTTCGGAAGGCTTCTTTCGCATCGGGCGCATGTTGGCCAAGGCGTCAGGCAAACAGCGCAACCTGCCGCTGGCCAATGCCTATCTGGCGCTTGCTGCACGTCTTGGGCATCGCGAGGCGAGCATGTTGCACAACCCGAAGGTCGAAAACGCCCGAATTGACGAAATTTGCCCGAATCATCTGGGCGAAAACGGTGCAGAGCCGTTCGACGTGGACGGCTATATTGCCGCGCTGGCCCCCGCCAAGCGGGCCATTGCCGCGTTGATTCGCAAGAACGCCTCACGTTACGGCGTTGATGTTCGCCTGGCACTCGGCATTGCGCTGGCCGAGTCGAATCTTGACGCCAGTGCCGTTTCGCCAAAGAACGCGCAAGGGGTGATGCAATTGATTCCGGACACGCAGGAGCGTTTTGGCGTCACCAAACCTTTTGACCCGGAGCAGAATATCAAGGGTGGTTTAAGTTACTTGCGCTGGCTGCAAAATCGCTATCCCGGTAACCTCAAGCTGGTGATCGCCGCGTATAACGCTGGCGAAGGCAATGTCGACCGTTACGGCGGTATCCCGCCGTTTGCCGAAACGCAGCAGTATGTGCGGCGGGTGCTGCAGTTTGTCGGAAACGGCGGACGGGCTTCGCGTTAGCGCGGCAGCAATTGTTGCCGGTCAGTCATTAGCGGTTTCATTGTCCAGCGCTTCGCCGATTCGCTTGCCCTTGGGCTTGAACAGGTGGCGCACGAAGAAGCCACGGCTGTCGGATCTGGCCCATTCTTCCGCGCTTGCCGCAGCCTTTTCATAGGGCATGGGCGTTTTACTGCGCTCGATTTCAATGCGCTTTGTTTCAACGTTTACACGCACGCTGTAGCGGGCCAGGTTGTAAAGCAGGTACATGGCGTAAAGATTGTCGAAATCCCGGTAGTCGTCGCGGCGAAAATCTCGGGAAAGAACGGAAGGGAAGCGATCGGGCAGGTCTTTGAAGGCGATTTTTTCGTCTTCATGCGGGTCGATGTAGGAAGAAGCGCTGAATTTCTTGTAAAAAACGACGTCGATTGAATAGCCGCGGGCATGCCATTCCTTGATCAATTTCATCGCCATCTCGGCGGGGACGTTGGCTTTGGCCGCAACGACAACCCGGCGTTTGGTCAGCAGCTTGGGGCTTGAAACTTCCAGATCATCGTAGCCGGCACCGTATTTGAACGCCGAGCCAATGGTCTTGGCGCAATTAAGCCGCATGTAGTCGTACTTGATTTCGCCATCGTGGTATTCGGTGTTATCGGCTTTCTGGTGATAGTCGTCGTTGATACGCTGAAAGTATGTGACCAGAGCGGCCTTTTCTTCTGCGGGGACGTCATAGACGCGTATGCCGATGAGCGAGCGCTTGTAGATTTCGCCGAAGTCCAGGCCAAACGAAGCCGTTTCGCCGAGCGAAGAAGAGGTTTTGAACAGGTATTCGGTTTTGGGGATGCTGAGCATCAAATCGGCGCTGTAATAGCCTTCTGCATGTTTTTCGGCGCGGTCGGCGTAGAAATTGGCCGAGTAGACGGTCTCTTCGTCCGTGGCCTCGTTGCGCACGTTGAGCGCCAGATGGCCGGCCGATCCGCCTTTGGAGGTGCCGTAGCTGATCAGCAGTTCCAGGTCATAGGGACTTTCGCGCAGCTTTTCCGAAAAGTGCTCGATGTTGGCCGGTTCGGCTCCGCCTTTACTACCAAAGTCAGAGGCGTTGGCGCTTGTTATCAAGAAAAGCGCAACAACGCCAAGCCAATATCCTGGTAGCCTGAACTTCATGCGGACGCTACTCTGATCAAGGCGTTCCGAGGAAGAGATACAGGCTGGAAGCGCCCTGATCCGAGCGTCCGTAACCGAGGTACACCGGTCCGAGCGGGGTTTCGCCGCCGACGTAGACCGCGCCAGAGGTGATCCAGCCGGTCAGTTCGGTTTCGGTATAGGGTTTTCCGACCTTGCCGGCTTCCAGAGCGACGCCAAGGCGCATATCGCCGCGCAAGCCCATCGGCATGC
>CAZZDF010000068.1:0-8095 GCA_964652915.1 uncultured Propionivibrio sp.
CGATTCCTTGCCGGCCGGGTTTTCCCCGCTGTGGATCGACAAACTGCGTCGCGAACTCGGTTTTGACGGGGTGATTTTCAGCGACGATCTCTCGATGAACGCGGCCAGCATTGCCGGCGACATCGTCGGGCGAACCAGCGCCGCGTGGAACGCCGGATGCGACATGCTGCTCGTCTGCAACTCGCCCGATGCCGTTGGCGATCTTCTGGAACGCTGGAAGCCGGATTTTGACCCGCTGCGCTCAGCCCGGATTGCTCGCCTGTTGCCCGACACGCCATTGCCCCCCATTGCCGAAGATCCGCATTATCTGGCGGGAGTGAAAGTTGCGCAGATGCTTTTGGCATAGCGTGCACTGATGGTGCGATCAAGGGAAAAGATGAGGTAAATGGGCAACGCAAAATCCGACTGTTCGCAGCCAATCTTGGGGGCAATCGATTCAACCGCCGACCATTGCGAGGGGTAATCCTTGCGCGCCTCTTGTACCAACCGTACCGCGCGCTCTTTGACTTCCGGTGAGTATTTGTCCGATTTGTTCATGGCTCCATTCTTTCAGGTAATGGAGCCTGCTCAATCCCCGGGGCGATTCACTGCCCGGGGATTGAGCAAGGAAAACTCGTGCTCTTGTACTCGTCGGCATGTCGGTCAAGTAAAATGCGTGGTTTAAAACATTAAAGGCAGCGGACGGAAAACTGGAAGGCGCTCGAACAATGGCTCATTTTCCCGTCTGTCGCCCGGATTGGCGTTTTACTTGCCAATATTTGCGTTTTATCGCAATCCGCTCGACAGCATGCCAAACATTCTCAGTTTGCCGCCCGACTCGTGACTGAATAACCCGATAAGTACCATCCAGAAAGAGGTCCATGATCAAACTACTGCGCTACCAAAAAACGCGCTTGATTGCTGGCGCCGCCATCGTTATTTTGATGTTAGCGGCGACTCTCGTTTCGCCTCGCGGCGACAAGGGAACAGCGAATACAGCGGCAAAAGCGGCCAAGGCGGCGTTGAGCGTGACCGTTACGCAAGCGATTCAAAGCGAATGGCCGATGACGCTTTCGGCCAACGGCAATATCGCCGCCTGGCAGGAGGCCATCGTTGGCACCGAAGCGGGCGGTTTGCGCCTTGAGGAAGTACTGGTCAATGTCGGCGATCAGGTCAAGAGAGATCAGTTGCTGGCGCGGCTGCAGAGCGTCACCATTAGCGCTGAGCTGGAGCAGACCCGCTCGACCTTGCAGGAAGCCGAGGCAAACCTGGCCGAGGCTTCGGCCAATGCCGACCGGGCACGCAAGCTGCAGCCGACGGGGGCCATGAGCGGGCAGCAAATCAATCAGTGGCTGACGACCGAGCGTACCGCGCAGGCGCGCGTCGGCGCGCTCAAGGCGCGAATCAAGGCCGATGAAGTGCGTTTGAAGCAGACGAGAATTCTGGCGCCTGATGATGGCGCCATTTCGGCGCGTGCGGCGACGGTCGGCGCTGTGGTTCAGCCGGGGCAGGAACTGTTTCGGCTGATTCGTCAGAATCGTCTCGAATGGCAGGCCGAGATACCAGCGAGCGATTTGCTGCGGATCACGCCAGAAATGAAAGTCACCGTGTTTACTGCGAGCGGCGCAGCGGTTCCCGGGAAGGTACGCATCGTTGCCCCGACGGTCGATCCACAAACCCGAACCGGCTTGGTCTACGTCGATATCGAGTCGGCTCAGGATGCCAAGGCCGGCATGTTTGCCCGCGGCGAGATTGATCTCGGGCGAACGATGGCGCTCAATCTGCCGCAATCGGCAGTGCAGATGCGCGATGGATTCCACTATGTGTATGGTGTCGGTGCGGATAACCGGGTGACGCAAATCAAGGTGGGGGTCGGTCGCCGTTCCGGTGATCGTATCGAAATCACCGAGGGGATCGATGCCAGCCGGCGCATTGTTTCCAGCGGCGTCGGCTTTTTGGCCGATGGTGACATCGTGCGGGTCGTCGAAGAGCCGAAGGTCGAACCCTTAGCGTCCGATCCGAACAAGGCTCAGTGAGGAAGATGCAATGAACGTTTCCTCCTGGTCCATACGCAATCCGATTCCGGCGATTCTGCTCTTTCTGCTGCTCACGCTCGCGGGCTTGATGGGTTTTCAGGCGATGAAAATCCAACAGTTTCCCGATATCGACATGCCGATGGTCATTGTTTCGGCGCAACTTCCCGGCGCCTCGCCGGCACAACTGGAAACCGAGGTGGCGCGCAAAATCGAGAATGCCGTCGCCACCCTGCAGGGGGTAAAGCACATCTACACCAAGGTGCAGGATGGCTTGGTGACGATTACCGTCGAGTTCATTCTGGAAAAGCCGACCCAGGAAGCGACCGAGGAAGTTCGTGACGCCATTTCCAGGGTTCGCTCCGATCTTCCGGGCGAAATGCGCGAACCGATCGTTTCGAAGTCCAATCTGGCCGGAACGCCGATTCTGACCTATGCCATTGCTTCGTCGAAAATGGACGATGTGGCGCTCTCGTGGTTTGTCGATAACGACGTCACCAAAGCCTTGCTCAGCGTCAAAGGCGTTGGCGCCGTTACCCGCGTTGGCGGCGTGACCCGGCAGGTGCGGGTCGAACTCGATCCGGACAGGTTGCTGGCGCTCAAGGCCACCGCTTCGGACATCTCCCGACAGTTGCGCAAGGTGCAGCAGGAGGCTTCGGGCGGACGGGCCGATGTGGGGGGCGCAGAGCAGTCGGTGCGCACGATTGCCACCGTGCAGACGGCCGATGAACTGGCCGCCACGCAGATCGCCTTGAGCGATGGGCGCAGCATTCGTCTGGATCAGGTGGCTACTGTGGAGGATACCGTCGCCGAGCGGCGCAGTATTGCGTTGCTCAACGGCAAGCCGGTGGTCGGCTTCGAGATCGTGCGCAGCCGGGGTGCCAGCGAGGTCGGGGTGATGGAAGGGGCGCGCGCCGAACTGGAGCGGATGAAGGAGAAACATCCCGACCTGACCGTGACCGAAGCCTTCAATTTCGTCACGCCGGTGGTGGAGAACTACGAAGGCTCGATGATGCTGATGTACGAAGGCGCGCTGCTGGCGGTCATCGTCGTCTGGTTCTTCCTGCGCGACTGGCGCGCTACCTTTGTGTCGGCGACGGCCTTGCCGCTTTCAATCATCCCCACCTTTGCGGCGATGTATCTCTTCGGCTATTCGATCAATGTCGTGACCCTGCTGTCGCTGTCGCTGGTGATCGGTATTCTGGTCGATGACGCCATTGTCGAGATCGAGAACATCATCCGCCACCTGCAGATGGGGAAAACGCCTTATCAGGCCGCGATGGAAGCGGCCGACGAGATCGGTCTGGCGGTGATTGCCACCACTTTTTCATTGGTCGCGGTATTCCTGCCGACGGCCTTCATGACCGGTATTGTCGGCAAGTTTTTCGTGCAGTTCGGCTGGACGGCGGCAATTTCGGTTTTCTTCTCGCTGGTGGTGGCGCGCATGCTCACGCCGATGATGGCCGCTTATCTGCTCAAGCCTTCCACCAAGGGGCACGAGCAGGCACGCTGGGAGCGCCATTACATGCGGCTTGCAGCCTGGTGTCTCAAGCATCGGGTGAAGACGAATGTGGTTACCGTGGTCTTTTTCTTCGGTGTGCTGATTGGCTTGACCCCGCTCTTGCCCACCGGATTCATGCCCCCGGACGACCTTTCGCAAACGCAGGTGACCTTGCGTTTGCCGCCGGGCAGCACCTTCGAGCAAACCTACGCGACAACGCGGCAGGCCGAAGCGCTGATCAAGAACCACCCGCACGTGCGGAACATCTATACGACTATCGGCGGGGGGGCTTCCGGGAGCGATCCGTTTGAAGCGGGTGGAACATCGGTCACGCAGGCCACGCTGACGCTGAATCTGACACCGCGCAAGGAGCGCAAAGGGATCAGCAAGCAGAAGATCGAGGCCGATTTCCGGCGTCTGCTGGAGGCGGTGCCTGGCGCTCGCGTCAAGGTCGGCTTTGGTGGCTCTAACGAGAAATATGTTTTGGCGCTGGCCGGTGACGACGGTCGGGTGCTGACGGAACATGCGCAACTGGTCGAGCGCGAGTTGCGGACCTTGCCGGGCATTGGTGCGGTGACTTCGAGCTCTAGCCTGGTGCGCCCGGAGGTCGTTGTCCGGCCGAATTTCGCACGGGCGGCGGATTTGGGCGTGTCATCCGAAGCCATTGCCGATACGCTACGTATCGCGACGGCAGGCGACTACGACCAAGATCTGGCCAAGCTCAATCTTTCGCAGCGGCAGATACCGGTGGTCGTCAAGATGCGCGATGCGGCGCGGCAGGACTTCGATCTGCTCTCCCGCCTGACGGTCCCCGGCGCGCACGGCCCGGTATTGCTGGCCAGTGTGGCTGATGTCGTGCTGGCCAGCGGGCCGGCGCAGATTGATCGCTACGACCGGGTGCGTAACGTCAATATTGAGATCGAACTCAACGGTCAGCCGTTGGGCGATGTCGAAGCCAAGGCGATGAAATTGCCGAGTCTGCAACAACTGCCGGCCGGCGTCATTATCAAGGCCGTCGGTGACGCCGAAGCGATGGGTGAGCTGTTTTCCGGCTTCAGCATCGCCATGCTGACCGGCGTTTTATGTATCTACGTGGTGCTGGTCTTGCTGTTCAAAGACTTCGTGCAGCCGGTGACGATTCTGGCCGCGCTGGTGCTTTCAATTCCGGGAGCCATCCTGGCGCTGTTCATCACGCACACCGCGTTGTCGATGCCGGCGATGATCGGTTTGATCATGCTCATGGGCGTGGCGACCAAGAACTCGATCCTGCTCGTCGAATACGCCATCATGGCGCGCCGTCACCACGGCATGGATCGCCTGGAAGCCTTGCTGGATGCCTGTCGCAAGCGGGCGCGGCCGATCGTGATGACCACCGTGGCGATGGGCGCCGGCATGTTCCCGATTGCCATCGGGATGGGCAACGACCCCAGTTTCCGGGCACCGATGGCCATTGTCGTCATCGGTGGTTTGATTACCTCAACCTTCCTCAGTTTGCTGGTGATTCCGGTGGTGTTTACCTACGTTGATGATGCGCGGGCGCTGGTAATGCACTTCATTCATCGTTCCCGCAAGCCGGCGGAAACAATCGAGGCCTGAAGGATAGCAACGGGCAAGTTACTCGGTTGATGATTGGCGATGATGTCGTGTTTCCTCTGTGTGGAGTAGTATCCCCTTTGGGTGGTTTCTCTCTTGATGGCTGCGAACTGGCATGACAGGAATAATGTCAGAGAAGCGGGCGATACCCGCCTTGTTTTGATCAACCGGAGTCGATAACCCCAATTCAACAAAGGAGAATTTCATGCTTCTGAAAAAACTGGCGGTGGCTTTCGTCGTGTTGGCTGTTCTGTCCGTATCTTCAATTGCCAGGGCACAGCCGGAAGATAAGGGCATGAAAGCGGAACTTGAGAAATTTCAGGGAACCTGGGTTTTGGCTTCGGCAAAGCTCGACGGCAAGAAGGTTGCGGTCGATCATGTCAAACAGAGCAAGATTACGTTCGACGGGGATAAGGTAGAGGTTTACAGTCCGCACCAGCACAAGGAAGTGATCATTGCGACAATCACGAAGCTGGACGTGGCAACTCCGCCAAACCAAATGCAATGGATTCGCACTTCCGGGCCGAACGCGGGGGTAACCATGACTGGGCTATACAAGTTTAAGAACCCGTCGCAATACACAATCTGCTTTCATCCTGCCGGCACCTCGGTGCCAACAAAAATCGGCTCGGCAGCAGGTTCCGGATACCTTGTTCAAACGTGGAAACGGGTCAAATAGCGGTGAATTAGTGTTGGTGTCGCGTTTGGCACAAGCCCAGCGTAGTTGATGTTTTGTAGATCAGAAAAAAGCCCGGATAACGAGAGTTATCCGGGCTTCAGGCTGCTGACAAAGCCTCCAAGAGATTGGGGGCTTTGTTGTATCTTGGGCGTGGTATGGTATTGGCATGCTAAAAGTCAAGACCCCGACCCAGTACGAACGTAAGCGTCCAACCGACTCACATTGTTGAGTGATGGAGTTGCGGATAGTGTCCACGATCTTTTTGGTGGACACTATGAACACAAACTCATTGTCGGCACTGCTTCCCCGAACACGCCGCAGGCACACCCCCGAATTTAAAGCGCAAGTGATCGCCGCGTGTCTGCAACCGGGAGCCTCAGTTGCTGCGGTTGCGTTGGCCAATCAGCTTAACGCCAATTATCTCCGCAGTCTCGTCAAGAAGTACCGCGAGCAGCAACAGGACCGCCTGCCGGCGACGGTCAAGAGCCACTTGGCGATCTGCCCATCGCCAACCCTCGTGCCGGTGACCGTCTCGTCCGCAGAAACGACATCGTCGGCCGACATCCAAATTGAAATTCGCCGCCAACAAACCGCATTCCACATCATGTGGCCAAGCTCGCACGCCGAAGCCTGTGCCCAGTGGTTGCGTGACCTCTTGCGATGATCCGTCCCGAGAGAATCTGGCTGGTTGTCGAAGCGGTGGATATGCGCCTGGGGATTGATGGCCTCTCACAAAAGATTCAACAGGCTTTGGGTCGCTCGCCCTGCGACGGAACTGCCTACGCCTTCCGCAATCGCAACGGCAATCGTATCAAGGTGCTGGTTTGGGATGGGACCGGCGTTTGGCTGTGTGTGCGACGTTTGCATCGGGGATGTTTCACCTGGCCGCAAAGTTATGAGACAACCTGTACGCTGAGCGTAGCCGAATGGCGTTGGCTGACGGTCGGAATCGACTGGCGCCGATTGCAAGCCAGGCCGTCGGCCAACTGGCAGGTTTGAATCCGCAAGAGTACCGTAAAGCCCTGTATTGGCAAGGGTTTAACGATATTTCTATGGTATAATATAACCCATGCATTCGATCATTGCGCTGACTCATAAGACGCCCGATTCAAACCTGCCGGAGGCAGTTCAGGCGCAGATCAGTGCCTTGCAATCACAACTCGCCGAGCGTGACGCCGAACTCAAACGGCGCGACCTGAAGATCCAGCAACTGACCTTTGAACTTGCGCACCATCGGCGAATCCGCTTTGGCTGCAAGAGCGAAGTCTTGACCACCGAGCAGCGGGATCTGTTTATCGAGTCCTGTGACGAAGATGGGGCGGCTATCGCCGCCGAACTGGAAGATGCACAGCCACCGACCCGCACGCCGCGTCCGCACAAACGAGCCGGCCGCAATGCTTTACCGCCCGAATTGCCGCGCATTGAACATCGCCACGAGCCGGAATCGTGCACCTGCGGCGAATGCGGATGCGAACTCGTCAAGATCGGCGAAGACATCAGCGAACAACTCGATGTTGAGCCAGCCCGGTTCTTCGTCCATCGTCACATTCGTCCGCAGTACGCTTGTCGCACCTGCGAAACCGTCACCGCCGCCCCGGTGCCTGCCGCCCTCATCGACAGCGGCTTGGCCGCGCCGGGCTTGCATGCCTGGGTCTTGATTCAAAAATATCTGGACCACCTGCCCTTGTACCGTATCGAGAAGATCAGCGAACGCCAGGGCGTGCCGATTGCACGCTCGACGCTGGCACAATGGGTCGGGCAACTGGGCGTGAGCTTGCAGCCGCTGGTCGATCGGCTGGCCGAACACCTCAAGGCAGGAGAGGTGCTGCACGCCGACGAAACGCCGGTGCAGCAGCTCGATCCCGGCCAAGGCAAGACCAAACGGGCGTACCTCTGGGCCTACCGGAGCAACGATCTGGAAGGTGCGCCGCGGATCGTGGTGTTCGACTATCGAACGAGCCGCAGCGGCCAGCATGCGCGGGATTTCCTGGACAGGTGGCGCGGTCACCTGATGGTCGATGACTATGGCGGATACAAAGCGAGTTTCGAGCAGGGCATCACCGAATTGGCTTGTCTCGCGCATTGCCGAAGGAAGTTCTTCGACCTGCATGCCGCCGGTGGACATCCGGTGGCCGAAGAAGCCTTGCGGCGGATTGGCGAACTGTATGCCATCGAGGATCGTGCTTGCCAGAGCGATGCCGAGGCGCGCCTTGCGCTACGGCAACAGGAAAGCCTGCCCAAGCTGAACGCGTTGCGCGAGTGGTTGATCGCTCAGCGGGTGAAGACGGCGGACGGGACGGGGCTGGCGCG
>CAZZDF010000069.1:0-8039 GCA_964652915.1 uncultured Propionivibrio sp.
TAGGTACATGACCGATTACAAGGTGATCGTCGATAAGAGCACCGTTCCCGTGGGTACGGCCGATGCAGTGAAAGCGGCTGTCTCCGAGCAACTTAAACAGCGTGATGTGGAAATACCGTTTAGTGTTGTTTCCAATCCCGAATTCCTCAAGGAAGGCGCGGCGATCGAGGATTTCATGAAGCCGGACCGGATCGTCGTCGGTTGCGCAGACGAACAAGCCGCTCTCAATATGCGTGCCGTCTATGCGCCGTTCCAGCGTAACCATGACCGATTGATCGTCATGGACATCCGCAGTGCCGAGTTGACCAAGTATGCCGCGAACGCCATGTTGGCAACGCGTATCAGTTTCATGAACGAACTGGCGAATCTGGCCGAGAAATTGGGTGCCGATATTGAGTCAGTGCGTAAAGGCATTGGTAGCGATCCACGAATTGGCTACGATTTTCTTTATGCCGGAGCCGGCTATGGCGGTTCGTGTTTTCCCAAGGATGTCAAAGCCCTGATCAAGACGGCGGCGGATGATGCCGGTATCGATCTCAAGGTGCTAAACGCCGTTGAAGCGGCTAACGAGGCGCAAAAACATGTGCTGGGCGAGAAGGTCAAGGCGCGCTTCGGCAGCGATCTCAAAGGCCGGCATTTTGCGCTGTGGGGCCTAGCGTTCAAGGCCAATACCGACGATATGCGTGAAGCGACCAGCCGTGAGGTCATCAAGGATTTGCTCGCCGCCGGTGCTACCGTGACCGCTTACGATCCGGTGGCCATGGACGAAGCGCGGCATTGTTTTCCCGATGAGACGAGGTTGAAGTACGCCGAGAACCAGATGGGAGCACTGGATAATGCAGATGCGCTTGTGATTGTGACCGAGTGGAAGGAATTCCGCTGTCCAGATTTTGAGGCGATCAAAGTCAGGTTGAAGAAACCGGTGATTTTTGATGGGAGAAATCTTTTTGAACCCGCAGAAATGCGGCGCTTGGGAATTACCTATTTCGGTATCGGGCGTTGATTCTTTTGGCTTGCTTTTATAGCCTCATCTAGATGCGTCGAACGTGGTAGTTATGGTGATTGTGTTGAATTTTTAGCTATTTTTAGCAGTTCCGTGTCGTAAATACCTTCCTTGGCAATCTCAAGACCGCTTATTTCGGCACCTACTATGCGTTTGACTTTGCCAAGCATGCGCGTCGTCGTCTGGTAGAGGTTCAGTACCGTTTTAATTTCAATCAACGTGGTGGAACGCCTCGCTCTGAGCGTGTTTCGGCGGTTGGTTGAGTGTAGGTAATCGGGGGTTGTGATATGAAGATGAACTGCAAATGACCGAAGGGAATCCCTGATGAACTACACAAATTGAACAGCAAGACGGAGTCGAAACAGTTACGGATGATCTGGGAATGGAATTAAGGGGTGATCGGAGTGATTTACATAAAGCTCTGTTCGCGTTGTTTTCTGTAGTTTGCTGCATTTGATGTTACGAAAGGTTTACCGTGAGTTTGTCGACAAGAAGTGTTGCTATCAAAAATCTGATGGAAAACAGTGGCGTTCGCTTTGGTACGAGCGGTGCTCGTGGTCTGGTGGCCGATATGGGGAGTGAGATATGCTTCGCTTATACCAGCGCATTCCTAAAGGCTATTTCGGTTGTTTCAGGGCGGGTCGCTTTGGCCATTGATTTGCGACCGAGCAGCCCGCAAATAGCTGCTGCCTGTGCTGCGGCGATTCGCTATGCTGGTCTGCTTGTCGACTATTGTGGCGCGATTCCGACACCGGCCTTGGCGGCTTACGCGCAGGCGCAAGGTGTCCCGGGAATCATGGTGAGCGGTAGTCATATCCCCTTTGATCGCAACGGAATCAAGTTTTACGGATTGAGCGGTGAGATTACCAAAGATGATGAGGCGCAAATTGCGGACGCCGTGGTAACCATTCCAGAGCATGATCTAACGATGATGTTGCCGGAAGTTAACCGTGCTGCTTATCAAAACTATGTTGACCGCTACCGGCAGTTTTTTCCGGAGCAATGCTTAGCCGGTATGCGACTCGGCTTTTACGAGCATTCCAGCGTGGCGAGGGATCTGCTGAGCGAACTACTCCAGTCTCTGGGTGCCGAGGTGATTTCTCTCGGGCGAACCGATCAATTTGTCCCGATCGATACTGAAGCTGTGAGCGATGCCGATGTCGAACGGGCACGTCGTTGGGCGGAAGAATATGCTTTTGACGCTATTCTTTCGACGGACGGCGACGCCGATCGTCCTCTGATTGGCGATGAACTGGGGCGATGGTTTCGAGGCGACATTGCTGGCATATTATGTGCGCAGTACCTGGGGGCGCTGGCGGTCGTAACAACGGTAAGCAGTAATACCGCGGTCGAGTCTTGCGGGGCTTTTCAGCAAGTCAGATGTACGCGGATCGGCTCCCCTTATGTGATT
Organism: uncultured Propionivibrio sp.; assembly: GCA_964652915.1. Lineage (GTDB taxonomy): Bacteria > Pseudomonadota > Gammaproteobacteria > Burkholderiales > Rhodocyclaceae > Propionivibrio. The sequence continues at coordinate 2,415 of CAZZDF010000069.1, forward strand.
GCCGGAATCGAACAGTTGATCGGAGAAGGTGCGCAGAAGGTGGTGGGTTTTGAGCCTAATGGTGGATTTCTGGTGGGTAGCGCGGTTGAGAAAAATGGCAGGAAGCTTTCCGCTTTGCTGACACGAGACGCGGTTTTGCCCATTCTTTGTTTGTTGTCGATGGCTCGTGAGAGCAGTTGTAAAGTATCCGGGTTGGCTAAAAACTTGCCGGCGCGATTTACAGCGAGCGATCGTTTGCAGGATTTTCCTACCGAAACGAGCCGTAGGCTATTGTTTGACCTGTCGTCATCTCACGAGGCAATAGCTAATCTGTTGGAGGGGTTGTGTGGCAAGGTTGTTAAGCTGGATCAGACCGATGGCCTACGAATATTCCTTGAGGGGGACGAAATCCTACATTTTCGTCCCTCCGGGAATGCGCCGGAATTACGCTGTTATGCTGAATCGTCAATACAGGAACGGTCTGCACATCTTGTTTGCGAAAGTTTGAAGCGCATGCAGAGTAAGTTGGCTGTGTAGCGATAATCTCTAATTTATTATCAGGAGTTTTCCATGGTTGTTCAACCCGTTGTTCTTTCCGGTGGTTCCGGCACGCGTTTGTGGCCACTTTCGCGTGAGAAATATCCTAAACAGTTGTTGCCCTTGATAGGCGATGACTCATTGTTGCAAGCAACTGTACGACGTCTGGAAGGTGTGTCCGATGTGCAGTTAGCCGCACCGATGGTCGTTAGTAACGAGGAGTATCGTTTTGTAATTGCGGAACAGTTGCGGTTGATGGGTAAGTCGGGTTCGATCTTGCTTGAGCCGTGCGGACGTAATACGGCGCCGGCACTTACGCTAGCGGCTTTGGCCGCGATGCGCGAGGGCGTTGACCCTATTCTGCTGGTGATGCCTGCGGATCATGTGATTCTGGATGTTCAGGGGTTTCAGGAGGTTGTCTGCCAGGGGGCTCTGTTGGCCGACGAAGGTATGGTTGTGACTTTCGGCATTGCGCCGGATTCACCCGAGACAGGCTACGGCTATATTCATACCGGTGTTCCTTTGGGTAAGGGGAATGCGTGCAAGATCGGCCGATTCGTCGAAAAGCCCGATTTGGCTACGGCACAAAGCTACCTTGATGCCGGTACTTACTTGTGGAACAGCGGTTTGTTCATGATGCGCGCTTCTGTTTGGCTTTCAGCGATCGAGGTTTGTCGTGCTGATATTTTGGCGAATTGTCGTGAAGCTTGGGGACAAGGGGCGGCGGACGGTGATTTCCTGCGTGTCGACCGTGATGTCTTCGCGCAATGTCCGAAGGATTCAATTGACTATGCGGTAATGGAGAAAATTGCAGCGGGTAAGCTGGATTTGCCTCTTGGTGTGGTTATTCCGCTAAGCGCTGGATGGTCCGACGTTGGAGCTTGGGATGCGCTGTGGAAGGTGCTCCCGAAAGACGGCGAAGGGAATGTTGTGCAGGGCGACGTGTTTTTGCAGAACTGTCGTGATTCCTTGGTCATGTCCGGAAGCCGGCTGGTCGCGTGTATCGGTGTTGACGACCTGATTGTGGTGGAAACACCCGACGCTGTTTTGATTTCCCATAAGGACAGAACACAGGAAGTAAAGCAAGTTGTCGATCGCCTGAAAAGTGACAATCGTAGTGAGGGTCAGTTGCATCGCAAGGTGTTTCGACCGTGGGGGTCTTACGATGGCGTCGATGCGGGAGAGCGATTCTTGGTTAAGCGAATTATCGTCAATCCGGGAGCATGCTTGTCGCTGCAGATGCACCATCATCGTGCCGAGCACTGGATCGTCGTTCGTGGCACGGCTAAGGTGACATGCGAGGATTCGAGTTATCTGGTTACCGAGAATCAGTCAACATTCATTCCGCTTGGCAAGAAACATCGCCTAGAGAACCCCGGGTGTATCCCCCTAGAGATGATCGAAGTGCAATCCGGATCGTATCTTGGCGAAGACGATATCGTTCGCTTCGAGGATATTTACGGACGATAACCAATTCTATGTGGTTTTGTCTCCGGGGGAGGCGCGCGCGTCTTGTCGGTCTCTCTCCGGCTGCCTTAAACCAAAAGTGTCATGAAAAAAGGATAGATTCTTAACCTAGTGGTCAATTTGGTTGACGACTTACGTCATTTTTCTCCTTCAGCGCCTCTGCCAGCTGAAAAACCGACATCGCATAGAAGCTTGAGCGGTTGTAGCGAGTGATGGCGTAGAAATTGTCGAAGCCGACCCAGTATTCGGTGGCTTCGTTGGGGGTGACGAGGTCGATCAGCGCGGCGGGGCGGTCGGGCTCGCCGGTGGCGATGACGCCCTGACGGGCGAGTTCTTTGAGCGGGAGCGTCGGCTTGATGCCTGCGGCGATGAGCGGGGTCGGGTCGCCTTCTACGTGAGCCGGGGCGGCGACAGGGGCTTTGGCTTGCCAGCCATGCATGGCGAGGTAGCGGGCGACGCTGCCGATAGCGTCGGTGTTGCTTTCGCGCAGGTTGATGCGGTCGTCGCCGTCAAAATCCACGGCAAAGCGCCGCTGGCTGCTGGGCATGAATTGTGGAATGCCGATGGCGCCAGCGTAGGAACCTTTGATTTCAAGCGGGCTGATGCCGTTTTCGCGGGCGAGCAGGAGGAATTGTTCGAGTTCGCTGCGGAAAAACGGGGCGCGTGGCGGGTAGTCGAAGGCGAGGGTGGCCAGCGCTTCGAGGACGCTGAATTTGCCCATGTTGCGGCCGTATTCGGTTTCGACGCCGATGATGGCGGCGATGATTTCGGCGGGCACGCCATAAATGGCTTCGGCGCGGGCGAGTTCGGCGGCGTTTTCCTGCCAGAAAACCAGCCCGTTGTTGATGCGGCGCTCATTGACGAAGCGCGCGCGATAGCGCTCCCATGAGCGTTGCTGTTCCGGCACGGCAGCCGGGCGGATGGCGCGCAGGACGGTGGCGTTGGAGTGAATGGCGGCAAACTGGCGGGTCAGGTGGTCGACATCGAAGCCGTGTTGTTCGTGCATTTCGACGATGAAGGCCTGAACCTCCGGGGATGTGCTGAATGCCGGCGCTGCATTGGTGGTGGTCTTGCTGGCAGCGGCTTTCGTGCCCGCTTTGCCGGCTGCTTTGGTCGCATGGCCGGCGTGGCTCGCGAGTGGCCATAGTCCGGCACAAACCAATGATAAGGTGATGAATAGGCGGGACCCGTAACGGGCGGCGTTGTTATTATTCAAAATCAGTTTCTCCGAGAGGACGCCTGAATCTTTTTCAGCCGTCGGGTGCATTGCTTGAGTTGTTGTAATTGCTCCGGCCTGCCTCTGCCGTAGTGCAAATCGGCAAAACAGCCTGCGGCTTCGCGGGTCAGCACACTGAAGGCCGGTCGTTCGCGGGCGACACGCGCAGCAAAGTCGAGCGGGCCTTCCCAGTCGGCGCGCCGGATTCCGCGTCGCGCCAATTGCCTGCAGAAGGCTTGCCAGGCGCGCTGGGCTGGTGTGTCGGTATTGTGCTGATAGAGCGTCCACAGGGTGACGGCCAGTAGCGCGATGCCGCTCAGGGTGGCCAGCACGGCGGTCATGTTGCGCCAATCCGGATCGCCGAGCCCCAGCCGTGCAAGCACTTCGCGTTGCCTTTGCGGATTGTACCCGAGGACCCATTGATTCCAGCCGTTGTTGATGGCTTCCCACTGGTTACGCAGCTCGCGCAGCCAGTTGGCATCGATGCGCACCAGTACCGGCAGCGGGTCACCGGCCGGCAGCGCGGCGTCGATGCCTTGTTCGATGCGCGAGGGGGCGACGGCAGCGGTCGGGTCGACGCGCACCCAGCCCCGGTTAGCCAGCCAGATTTCGGCCCAGGCGTGGGCGTCGGACTGTCGGACGACGAGGTAGCCGTCGACCGGGTTGATCTCGCCACCCTGATAGCCGGTCACCACGCGTGCCGGAACTCCGGCGGCACGCATGAGAAAGACATAGGCCGAGGCGTAGTGCTCACAGAAGCCACGGCGCGTGTTGAAGAGGAAATCGTCAATCGCTTGCTCGCCGAGGAGTGGCGGGCGCAAGGTGTAGTAGAAGGCTTCTTCGCGGAAGAACTGCAAAGCGGCGCTGGAAATTTTTTCCGGCGATTTGAGCGTGGCGCGCCAGTTGTCGGCCAGTTCGCGGCTGCGCGGGTTAATTTCGGGCGGCAGGCGTAGCGCCTGTTGCAGAACGGCTTGCGTTTCCTCACGGTTGGCGACAAAACCGAGCGTCGAGCTGATGGCAAAACGCGCTCGCGCGATGACCGGCTCTTTGGCGCGTAGTTCGAAGGTGTTGGTAAAACGGCTGTCGTCCGGGCGTTTGACCGGCATGTCGAGTGCCAGCAGCCAGCGCTGATTGTGCGCTTCAAGGGTGGTGACGTAGTCGATTGGTTTGCCCATCGTTTCGATGACCGGCGGTTTACCCAGGGAGGCGGTGTTAGGCGCGCGGGTGCGCCAGATTCGGCCGTCGTAGTCGGTGAGCACCGGCCCGCGCCAGTAGAGTAGTGGTTTGGGCGGTGTCTGGTCTTTGAACTGGACGCGGAAGGCAATGGCGCCGGACTGGATCAGGTTGTTCAGTGAGCCGGGCGACATTTGGTCGGAAAGGCCGGTGAGACCGGAATAGGCGTCCTGCGGCAAGCCCCACAGCGGTCCGGAAATGCGCGGGAAGAGCAGGAAGGCGATGATCATGAACGGGACGGCCTGGGCGAGCAGCAGGCCGGCGTATCGAACAATGGCGCCGACCGGTTGTGCACCGCCGTGAATGCGGATCAATGTGGCAACGAGTACAGTCGTGGCAGCGAGCAGCCACACGCCAGTCGGAATGCTTTGCGAGTAGAAGTAGTGAGTGAGCAGCAGGAAGAAGCCGAGCATGACGACGACCATGGCGTCGCGCCGTGTGCGCATCTCCATCGGTTTCAAGGCCATGAACAGGAAGAGCAGGGCGACGCCGGCATCGCGGCCGAACAGGGTTCGGTATTGCCAGCCGATACCGGCGACGCCAACGGCAACGAACATTGCCAGTAACCAGCGACCGGGGAGGGCGGCGTTGTTCAGCCACAGATAGGCGCGCCAGAGCAGCAGGCAGCCGGCCAGTGAAGAGAGCCACAGCGGCAGATGGCTGGCGTGCGGCGCAGCAGTAGCGAGCGCTGCGGCCAGCAGCCACGGGAGGGCGCCGTGGTCTAGCGGAGCGGGTTGGATGGTCGGTTTAGTCGGTCGTTTGGCCATATAGAGCCAGAGCTTCGAGGCAGGCGTCGCGATGCGCATTGCCCTGATTGGGGGCAATTTCCCGGCCGGGAAGGCGCAGCCCGTAGCGGGCTTGCAGTCGTTCGGCGATGATGACCCAGCCGGTGAGTATCGAAAGGCGGGTTTCCTGATCGTTGTCGATAGCCAGCGCCAGATCAAGCCACAACTCTTCTGCGGCGCCGCCGGCAAACTGTTTGATCAGCAGCGGGCTGCTGTCGACGTTGCGGGCCACGGCCTTCCAGGCGATATGGCGCGGAGAGTCGTTGGGTTGTCGTTGGCGCAGGCCGGTGAAGTCTTCCTGCCCGTGTTCGCCTTGTCGTTGCCCGGTGTCGGCCACGGCTGAAGCGCGCGGCAGCGGCGTTTCGATCGGTTTCGGGTAAACCAGGCAGGAGAGCGGCGGGTGCGGGT
>CAZZDF010000070.1:0-8028 GCA_964652915.1 uncultured Propionivibrio sp.
GAGATAGCTTCAGGTGACTGGAGTTCAGACGTGTGCTCTTCCGATCTTACTCATTACCCAGTCGGACGATGCTCAGAAAGCCGAGGCCTTGCGCCAACGAGGGGCTGAAGTCCTGCATTTGCCAAGTGCTTCACGCAAGGTGGATTTGTCGGAATTGATGCAGGAGCTTGCACGGCGCGGGATTAACGAAGTGCACGTCGAAGGCGGTAATCGTCTGAGCGGAGCGCTCGTTGCCGCTGGACTGGTCGATGAATTGCTGCTCTATCAGGCACCTTGTCTGATCGGCGACTCGGCGCGTGGAATGCTCGCTATGCCGGCCTTACAGTCGTTGGAAAATAAGCAGCAACTGCAAATTCGCGATGTGCGTATGGTCGGTGCCGACCTGCGCGTGCTGGCGCGCTTTATCAGGGTTTAGTGAATTTGGCGCGGGGTTAGCGCTTGCCGCAAACCGCGCATTTCGGGTCTTTGCTGTACTTCACGCTACGCCATTCCATGCTCAGGCCGTCGAGTAGCAGCAGGCGGCCGATCGCAGGGGTGCCTGCGCCGCTGACAACTTTTAACGCTTCGGCCGCTTGCATGGCGCCGATAATGCCGGTCAGCGGGGCGAAAACGCCCATGATCGCGCAGCGCATTTCTTCGACAGGTTCGTTTTCCGGAAACAGGCAGTGATAGCAGGGAGCGTTTTCCTGCCGGGTGTCGAAGACCGAGAGTTGCCCGCTAAAGCGGATGGCCGCTCCGGAAACGAGCGGTTTGCCGTGTTTGATGCAGGCGGCGTTGACGGCGTGGCGGGTGGCAAAGTTGTCGCAGCAGTCGAGCACGACATCGGCCTGGCTGACCAGGGACTCGAGCGGTTCTCCGGTTAAGCGTTGTGCCAGTGCCTCGACCACAACTTCCGGATTGATCTGCGCCAATGCGGTTTTCCCGGAAAGCACCTTGGCCTGCCCGATGCGCTCCTGCGTGTGCAGAATCTGCCGTTGCAGATTGGTCAGATCAACCGTGTCGCCATCGACCAGCGTAATTTTGCCGATTCCGGCTGAGGCGAGATACAGCGCGGCCGGTGAGCCGAGCCCGCCAGCACCGATGACCAAGGCATGGGCGGCAATGATTCGGGTTTGTCCTTCGATGCCGATTTCGTCCAGCAGGATATGCCGGCTGTAACGCAGCAGTTGCTCGTCGTTCATGCGGCAAACACGCTACTTGTACTCCCGCCATTCGGGCGGCGTGTCGTCGTGGTCGCCGTGCAGGTGTTTTTCCCAAGCGTGAGTGTAGGCCTCGTTTTGCGACTTTTTGAGCAGTCGTTCCGGAGCGCCGAAATTGTGAATCTGGGTTTCTTCCACGTAGTAAATGAGCGCGCGCATCATCTTGTGCAGGAGCGCGGTTTCCAGGTGAAAACCTTTGTCTTCAAGCGCTTCTTCCAGCTCCTGCAACGAATGCTCGTGCAAATCGTAGGCAACGCTGATCATCCGTTGTTCGAGATGCGGTGTAATTTCCAGATGTTCGACGTGACTCAGGAAATTGGCGGCCTTCGCGACCTGGCCCGGCGGAAGTTCGGCAAACGCGATGTTCCGCTCCTTGCGGATCGGCGCCGGTTTGTGGGGTGTGGCAAGCGGGCGTTTCAACATGGTATGCGGCCGCGGCTATTGTTTGCTGGAAATGATCTGCAGGCCTTTGAGCAAGTTCAAAGCCTGATTCAGCTGGTAGTCCTTCTTGGAGGCCAGTTCGCGGCTCGGCGGCTCGTTCGATTCGTCGGCTTCCTCCTTGGGCGCATTCTTTGGCTTGACTGCAGGCGCTTTACTGGCGCCCTTGTTCGTTGTTCCGGCGTCCTTGTCGATCGGGTTTTCCAGATGCTTTTCCAGATCGGCTTCGTGCAGACGGGCGACGGAGGTTCCGCTGGCGCTCTCTTCAACGACGATGTCCGGGGTGATGCCCTTGGCCTGAATTGAGTTGCCCGATGGCGTAAAGTAGCGCGAAGTCGTCATCTTGATCGCGGCTCCGCCTGGTAGCGGGATCACGGTTTGTACCGAGCCTTTGCCAAAACTGGTGGTGCCCAGAACGATCGCCCGTTTGTGATCTTGCAGGGCGCCAGCAACGATTTCCGAGGCCGAAGCCGAGCCGCCGTTGATCAGCACGATCATCGGTACCTTCAGTGCTTCGGCCGGGAGATTCTTGATGTAGTCCTCTTTGATGTTGCGCACGTAGTCTTCCGGCGTGGCGAAGAACTTGCGTTTGGCATCCGGGGTGCGGCCATCGGTTGAGACAACCAGCGTTTTTTGCGGCAGGAAAGCGGCCGAAACGCCGACCGCTGCGTTCAGCAGTCCGCCAGGGTCATTGCGCAGGTCGAGAACCAGCCCTTTAAGCGGGCCGGGTTTGTAGAGGTCGTTGAGGTGTTTTACAACCGCAGAACCGGTGTTCTCCTGGAATGAGGTAATGCGTAGATAGCCGTAGCCGGGTTCAACAAGTTTCGATTTGACGCTTTGGACCTTGATGACTTCGCGCGTCAGGGTGATCTCGATGGTCTTGTCTTCTCCCTTGCGCAGAATGGACAGCCTGATCTGGGTCTTGGGCTTGCCGCGCATGCGCTTGACGGCATCGTTCAGCGTCATGCCTTTGACCATCGTGTCGTCGAGTTTGAAGATCAGATCGCCGGCCTTGACGCCAGCGCGGTCCGCCGGGGTGTCTTCGATGGGGGAGACGACCTTGACCAGTCCGTCTTCCATGGCCACTTCGATGCCCAGGCCGCCAAATTCACCTTGTGTGCTGACTTGCAGATCCTTGTAACCGTCGACATCGAGATAGGTGGAGTGCGGGTCAAGGTTGGAAAGCATTCCGCTGATGGCGTTGTTGATCAGCGTTTTATCTTCGACGGGTTCGACGTAACCGACCTTGATGGCGTTGAAGACTTCGGCGAGGGTGCGCAGTTCTTCGATTGGCAAGCTGGTGCGCGCTTCCTTTTCGGCCATGGCGGAGAACTGCAGGCTGATCAGGATGCCTCCCAGGAATCCGGCGCTCAGCAGTCCGGCTTGTTTCAACTTACCCATCCATTCGACTCCCATGTTGTCACTTCAGATTAACCCATTTAAGCGGGTCGAGCGGTCGCCCCTGATGTCGTAGCTCAAAGTATAAACCGGATTCCGGGTTGCCACCGCTGTTGCCCACGGAAGCCACGGTGTCCCCGCCTTTCACGTTGTCGCCGACCTGTTTGAGCAATGCATCGTTGTTTCCGTAGACGGACAGGTAACTGCTGCCGTGATCAATGATCAACAGGTTGCCGAAACCGCGCATCCAGTCGGCAAAGACGACGCGTCCGCCGGCGATCGACTTGACTTCGTTGCCTGGATTGGCGCGAATAAACAGCCCCTTCCAGGTTCCCCCTTCCTGCCGCGCGCTGCCAAATCGGTTGGTGACCATGCCGCGCGTGGGCAAGCGCAGGCTCCCCTGTAGTCTCGCGAAGCTTCCGGCCGGAACGGCTTCAGGCGTGCTGTCATTGGCGAGTTCGGTGACGGAGGGTTTGTCCTTCGGCGTTTGTGAGGCGCCTCCAGCGGGCGTTTTGCGCTTTGGTTCCGGGCGAGGCTTGGGCTTTGCGGCAAGAATCCGCGATAGCCGATCGATCAATTGGCTAAGCAGTTTTTCGTCGCGTTCGAGATTGCCGATCTGCCGGCGTTGTGCGGAAATCGAAGCCGAGATTTTGTCGACCATCTGCTTGCGCTGTTCGCGTTGGGCGACGAGTTTGTCGCGCTCCTTCTTTTGCTCTGCCTCGATAGCTGCCATTTCCTTGGCGCGCTCTTGTGTATCCTCGGCCAGCGCCTTTTTGTGTTGCAAGGAAGCGTTGATTTCGCTCAGCAGTTCACTTCTGGCTCGTCCGACTGCGGTCAGGTAATACAAGTCGCGTGCCAACTGGTTTGGGTTGTCGCCGTTGAGCAGCAGGCGCAAGGAATCCGGAGTGCCCTGCAGGTACTGACGGTAGATGAGTTTTTCCAGTTGCGCTTGCTGGCTGCCGAGACGGGACTCCAGTGCGCGTGATTGTGTCGCGAGGCTGTTGAGCGCCTCTTGCAGTTTGCTGCGTTTGGCGCTCAGCATAGCCAGTTCGCGCTGCGTCGAAGAGATGTCCTGTTCGATGCCCTTGAGCTGATCCGCCGCATTGGCGCGTTTGTTTTCGGCGGCGGCCACATCTTTGCGCAGGGATTCAATTTGCCCGCGCAATTCTTTCAGATCATCCTTTTTCTCGGCGACTTCGGCCTTGGTTGGCGGCGTGGCGACTTTTTCTTTGGCCCAGACGTTTGAGCCGGGCGCAAAGCTCAGGCCGATAAGCCCAATCAAGCTGGAGAGGGCGATGGCTAAACGGGAGGAGGTTGGTCTTGCGGAGGGCGTACTGCGGTCGCTTTGCTTGGGCTGTTTTCGTGTCTTGCGGGTGAGGTTCATGCGATTACCTTGGGGGCGCCCCCGGGAACGTGAATTATTCTATAATGAAACTCCGTCCTTAACGAGTGCTTATCATCGTGGCAATACAGGTCAGTCTCATCGACAAGCAGGAACATATCGAACAGGCAGCGCGTGCGCTCAAGTCGATATCGCATCCTTTACGCTTGAAAATCCTGTGCGTGCTCGGCAGCGAGGAGGCTTGCGTGCAGGAGATTGTTGATGCGGTCGGTACGTCGCAAAGCAACATCTCTCAGCATCTGGCCATTTTGCGCGAGAAGGGCGTGTTGGTTACCCGCAAGGAAGCGAATCGTATCTACTATCGTGTCGGTGACGCTCGCACTCTGCAGTTGATTGGCATGATGCAAGAGGTGTTTTGCAGCGGCTGATTTCCCCCATGTTTCACCCCCTCTATTAATTTTTCGCAGTTTCTGGAGTCTCGTTTGGAATTCATTCAGCAAAATATCCTTTACGTCGCCATGGCCGTTATCAGTGGCGTTCTGACCATCTTTTCGTTCTTGATACGCCCGCCCAGCCGGAACTCGGTTTCTCCCAATCAGGCGACACAACTGATTAATCGTGAAGATGCGCAAGTGGTTGATGTGCGCGAGGCGGATGAGTATTCCGCAGGGCATCTGGCGGATTCGCGCAATATTCCGCTGGCTCAGCTGGCCGATCGCGCCAGCGAACTTGATCGTTTCAAGACCGTTCCGGTTATTGTGGTTTGCCAGACGGGCGCGCGGACTCCCGGTGCGGTTAAACAACTCGAAAAGCTTGGCTTTGCCAAGGTGCATGATCTTGAAGGTGGGATCAATGCCTGGCGCGAGGCTGGCTTGCCGCTCAAGAAAGGCTCCAAAAAGTGAGTGTGCAGCCTCGGGTGTTGATGTATTCGACGGCGGTTTGTCCCTTTTGTATTCGTGCCGAACAATTGCTGCGTGCGCGTGGCGTTGCGGAAATCGAAAAGATTCGTGTCGATCTCGATCCGGCTCGTCGCGACGAGATGATGGCCAGAACGTCGCGTCGTACTGTGCCGCAGATATTCATCGGTGAAACCCATGTCGGTGGCTGTGACGACCTGATTGCCCTGGATCAGGCCGGCAAACTTCTTCCTCTGTTGTCTGGCGAGGCGGTCTGACCGTTTTGCCGACATTTTGTAATTAACCAACCAAGAAAATTATCATGACTGAACAAGAAGCCCCGGCATTTTCCATCGAAAAAATTTATACCAAAGACGTTTCGCTTGAAGTTCCCAATGCGCCGGAGATTTTCCTCGAGCAGGAGAGCCCGGAGGTTAACGTTCAGCTGCAAATCGGCGTCAAGAAGCTGGGCGACGACATCTACGAAGTGACCTTGACGGTTACGGTAACCGCCAAGATCGGTGAAAAAACCGTCTTCCTGGTTGAAGTGGGTCAGGGCGGTATCTTCCGCATCAAGAATGTTCCGGAAGACAACATGGCTCCGTTGTTGTCGATTGCTTGCCCGAACATCCTCTTCCCCTACGCTCGTGAAACGGTGGCCAGTCTGATTACCAGTGCCGGTTTTGCGCCAGTGGTTCTGCAGCCGGTCAATTTTGAAGCGCTGTACGCTTCCCGTGCACAGCAGGAGCAGCAAGCAGCCGAAGCGGCTGCGCCATCGACGATTCAGTAAGCCGGAGTGTTCGAAATGAAGCGTTTGCTGCCTTTGCTTCTTGCCATGTGTTTTGCCGCATCGGCCAGCGCCATCGAGTATCGTTCGGTGAATGCTGCGACGGTGCTCTATGACGCGCCATCGCAGCGGGGCGGCAAACTCTTTGTGATCAAGCGCGATACGCCGGTCGAGGTGGTTGTCAGCCTCGAGGGATGGTCCAAGGTGCGCGATGCCGAAGGTGGGTTGGCCTGGATCGACAAAAAATATCTGGCTGAAAAGCGCACTCTGATCGTCGTAGCCGACCGCGCAGTGGTTCGGCAAAAGGCCGAAGACGGGGCGGCGATGGTTTTCGAAGTCGAGAAGAACGTCGTGCTGGAATACCTTGAGCCGCCAGCTGCCGGTTGGGTCAAGGTGCGCCATCGTGATGGCGTTTCCGGCTATGTTCGTGCCAACCAAGTCTGGGGGCTGTGAGTTTGAATATCACGGTCGTTGCCGCAGGCGCCTGGGGAACGGCGCTGGCAATCGCCTTCAGTCGTAAACATCAGGTGACCTTGTGGACGCGTGAAGAAGATGTCACGCAGGTGATGCTTGCCGAGCGCGAAAACAAGCATTTCTTTCCCGGCCATCGCTTGCCTGATTCCTTGCAGATCGCCACCGATTTCGAGGCGGGAGTGGCTAGTGCCGAGTTGCTGGTTTTCGCCACGCCGCTGATTGGATTTCGCCCGACCTTGCGCCGACTGCGCGAGGTTAATCAGGTCAAGCCGCTGATCTGGGTGTGCAAGGGCATGGAAGCGGAAAGCGCCAAACTGCCGCATCAGATTGTTGGCGAAGAACTCGGCGAAAACGTTTTGTGCGGTGCGTTGACCGGTCCCAGTTTTGCCGAAGAAGTGGCCAACGGGTTGCCGACGGCGATTACGCTGGCGGCCAATGATCCCGGTTTTGCCAGCCGGATGGCGCTCGAACTGCACAGTTCCCGCTTGCGGATTTATGCCAACGACGATTTGGTGGGCGTGCAGGTCGGCGGTGCTGTCAAGAATGTCATGGCGATTGCTACCGGCATTTGCGACGGGCTTGGTCTCGGGCACAACTCGCGCGCGGCGCTGATGACCCGCGGTTTGGCCGAAATCGCTCGCCTTGGCGTGGCGCTTGGAGGTCAGCCGACGACGTTCATGGGGCTGGCCGGCATGGGTGACCTGATTCTCACTTGTACCGGCGACCTTTCGCGCAACCGTCAGGTTGGTCTGGCGCTGGCTTCCGGCAAAAAACTGTCGCAGATCCTGGCCGACCTCGGGCATGTCGCCGAAGGCGTTAGCACGGCCCGCGAAGTGGCGAGGCTGGCAACGGAGCGCGGTATCGAGATGCCGATCACCCAGGCGGTTAATGCGATCCTGCACGAAGACGTTCCAGCCGCCGAAGCCGTGGAAAAACTGCTCAATCGCGACCCGAAGCCGGAAATGCGGTAGGGGAAGTCGATTTCTTCGGGATTCGTCATTACGGCGAACGCCGGAATCCGACCGAAGGAAGAGCAAAGCCAGGAAACGCAACGAACTGGGCCCCGGCTTTCGCCGGTGCGACAAAGTGTTCGATGTTACCCAGCAATCTATACGCCCTCGGCAAACCCATTTTGTCGCCAGGCTTCGAAGACCATCACCGCAACGGCATTCGATAGATTCAAGCTGCGTTGACCGGCGCGCATCGGCAGGCGTAGCCGCTGGTCATCGGTGAATTCGGCCATTACTTCGGCGGGTAGCCCTGCGGTTTCCTGACCAAAAACAAAGACATCATCCGGTTTTAGTTCCACGGTGTGGTAATGACGCCCGCCTTTGGTCGTGACGGCAAAGCGGCGGCGACCGGCCAAGGCGGCTTTGCAGGCCTCCCAGTTGGGGTGCCGGAAGACGCTGGCAAACTCGTGGTAATCGAGACCGGCGCGCTTGAGCGAGCGGTCTTCCCAGCGAAAGCCGAGCGGTTCCACCAGATGCAGTTCGC
>CAZZDF010000071.1:0-8023 GCA_964652915.1 uncultured Propionivibrio sp.
GTTCGGGACGCAGGAGTCGGAGGTTCGAATCCTCTCACCCCGACCACTAAATTTTTAAAAAGCCTTGATTTTTCAAGGCTTTTTTCTTTTGTGCGGACAAGTTGGGCAGCTGTTAGCCGGCGTTGTTCCTAATGTGCTTCGGACATTCGTTTTGAAGATTCCGGTCGTAGTGTGCTTCTGCTATTCTTGGGAATTCTTGAGTATGGCCTGTGAATCATGAAATATTTGCTTTTGCTGGCGCTGGTTTTTTTTGTGGTCTGGGTTTTACGTAGATCGCTGAAATTCCCCTTTGTCCGCGGGGAGCCGACCGTATCCCCTGCGCCGTCTCCGGTAGAGCGTATGGTTCAATGCGCTCATTGCGGGGTGAATCAACCCGTTAGCGAGAGCATTCAGAAAGGTGGGCGCTACTACTGCTGCCAAGCGCATGCGCAAGACGCGCCCTCGTCGAGCGATTGACGTTTTATGTTGATTCCGTCTGATTCTGCCAAAGGCGCGCCGCCTTCAGAAGCGCATTGGACGTCGCTGCGCTATTTTTGCTTCTATCGGGTTTTTATCGCCGGGCTGCTGTTCGCCTCGTCCTTTTTCCAATCCTCGTCTTTTTTGATTCTCGGGCCAGAGCGAGGCTTTTTCCATTTGGCGGTGACGAGTTTTTATCTCGCCGAGACAACGGCTTCTCTCCTGGCTTTGCGTTTTTTCCGGCGGCGTTTTAATCGGCAGCTCAGCGTACATGTTCTGGTTGATGTGCTGGTGCTGACGTTGTTGATACATACAGAGGGTGGCTTGCGTAGCGGGCTTGGCGCCATGTTGCTGGTTTCGTTGGCCGGTGCGGGGCTGGTTGGTCAGGGGCGTTTGGTTCTTTTTTACGCAGCGACGGCGACGGTGGCAATTCTTGCCGAGCAGTCCTATCGTGCCTTGGGTGCCAACGTCGAGATGGGTGATTTTTTCCAGACCGGGTTGTTTTGTACCGGTTTTTTTGCCGTGGCCATTTCGGCGCGCTTATTGGCAAGTCGCATTATTGTTAATGAGGAATTGGCAAGGAAGCGTGGTATTGAACTGCGTAACCAGACCTTGGTTAGCCAGCGGATTATTGAGGAAATGCAGGACGGTGTGTTGGTGCTGAGTCGTGAGGGTTTGGTCAAGCAGCACAATCCTCGCGCAGAACAACTGTTGGGCTTGAGCGACCCGTCGGAGCGACGGTTGTTGAATTACTCGACCGAATTGGCCCAGAGCTTTTCGTCTTGGTGCGAGCGCCCGGGCGATGAGTCAGTTCTGGTGCGGGCGCCAGCCAGTGGAATGCAGTTACATGCGCGTTTTGTATCGACGGATAGTTCTGAACGCGACGTATTGGTATTCCTGGAGGATATGGGGCGAATTCAGGAGCATGCACGACAACTGAAGCTGGCCGCGCTCGGTCGTCTTACGGCGAATATCGCTCACGAAATCCGCAATCCGCTTTCGGCGATTAACCACGCCGGTGAGTTGCTCCGTGAAGAATCTCGAGGGGAAACAGACGGTCGGTTGCTACGTATTGTTATTGATAACGCCCATCGCGTGGAGCGAATCGTCAGTGACGTGCTTGAACTGGGTCGGCGTGATCGCGCTTATCCTGAAAAAATCGATTTCCGGGAAACCTTGCCGGTTTTGGTTGACGAATATGTATTGAAGGAAAAGCTGACGGCTGGAGTGGTTCAGTTCGATTGTCAGGGCGCGGCGACGATCTATTTTGATCGGTCGCATTTTCATCAAGTGATCTGGAATCTTCTTGGCAATGCGTTGCGCCATTCGCGTGGGGTGGAGGGAAGCGTTCGTTTGCAGATTCGAAATACCAACTACGAGGGTTGGGTGCAGTTGCATGTGATTGATGATGGCAAGGGCGTCGATGCAGAACATGGCGAGCATATTTTCGAGCCATTCTTTACCACGCATAGTCAGGGAACCGGGCTGGGGTTGTATATCGCACGGGAGTTGTGCGAGGCCAATGGGGCGAGGTTGGAGTTGGTAGACAGTGAGTCGGGCGCCGACTTTTGCATTACAGGGAGAGCAGTCGAATGGCGGTAAGCAAAGTGGAGCGTCGGTCACGTGGAGTTTCGGCGAGAGTCCTTGTCATCGATGATGAGGCCGATATCCGGGAGCTTCTTGATTTGACTTTAGCGCGCATGGGATTGGCAGCCGACTGTGTCGGTACCGTAGCGCAAGCTCGGGCGATGCTTGCGCAAGAGCATTACAGCTTGTGTTTGACTGATATGCGTTTGCCTGATGGGGAAGGCCTCGATATCGTCCGTTTGATCGGAGCGGAGTACGGCGAAACGCCGGTGGCGGTCATTACCGCGTTTGGGAGTGCTGATAATGCCGTGGCAGCATTGAAAGCCGGGGCTTTTGATTATCTGGCCAAGCCGGTGGCCTTGGAACAATTGCGTACCCTGATCAAGTCTGCGCTCAATTTGCCGCAGGCCGGTGATTCTGGCGTTGTTTCTGCGGAGGGGTCTGATTTGGCCGGTAAGCTGATTGGCGATTCGCCAGCGGTTGCCTATGTGCGCGAAATGATCGGCAAGCTGGCTCGCAGTCAGGCGCCAGTCTATGTTTCGGGAGAGTCCGGTAGCGGCAAGGAATTGGCGGCACGCTTGATTCACGCCCAGAGCACGCGGCAGGCAGCGCCGTTCGTGCCGGTAAACTGCGGTGCAATCCCAGAAAATCTGATGGAAAGCGAATTTTTTGGCTATAAAAAAGGCGCATTTACCGGGGCTGACAGCGACCGCGACGGGTTTTTTCAGGCGGCAAATGGTGGAACTTTGTTTCTTGACGAGGTGGCCGATTTGCCTTTGGCCATGCAAGTAAAATTGTTGCGCGCAATTCAGGAAAAGAAGGTGCGAAAAGTGGGTAGCGCGGTTGAAGAAGCGGTTGACGTTCGCATTATTTCGGCAACACATCGCAAATTAAAGGAGTGTGTCGATGCCGGGACTTTTCGTCAGGATCTGTACTATCGTCTGAACGTGATTGAGCTGAAGATGCCAGCGCTTCGAGAGCGGCAGGAAGATATTCCGCGTTTGGTCGACGCTGCGCTCAGCCGAATTTGCGGAGCAAGACCGCCGCAGTTATCCGGCGAAGCCCTGCGTGCTCTTTGTGGCTACTCTTATCCGGGAAACGTGCGCGAGCTTGAAAATATTCTTGAACGTGCTTCCGCCTTGTGTGCCGACGGCAAGGTCGAGCTTGACGATCTTCAATTGGCGGCCGATGCGGCCGTGGAGGGGAATGCCACGCACAGTAGCGGAGAAACGCTTGACGACCACATCAATCGGGTTGAGAAGCAGCTTATTGTCGAGGCACTGGCTAAAACCGGATTTAATCGGACGGCAGCCGCGCGTTTGCTTGGCGTGACTTTTCGCTCATTGCGTTATCGAATCGAGCGTTTGGGGATTGAGGAGTGAACGCTGCCGATGGGGTGACTCCGGGATTGTCCGTCGCTTGCTTGGTGCACGATGATGGTTGGGTCGATGGTGCGGCCCGGATCGAATCGCCGAATTGTGATCTGCGTCCCGACGGTTGCTCTGTTTCCTTGGTCGTTATTCATGCGATCAGTTTGCCGCCAAGGCAATTTGGTAGCGACGATATTTCCCGGCTGTTTACCAACCGACTGCAAGCGGCGGCGCACCCCTATTTTCAGCAAATCGCTGATTTGCGGGTTTCGGCGCATTTTCTTGTTCGTCGTGACGGTTCGTTGGTTCAGTTCGTTTCCTGCCTTCGTCGAGCTTGGCATGCCGGGGTATCGGAATGGAAGGGGCGTGAGCGCTGTAATGATTTCTCCATAGGCATAGAGCTTGAAGGTTGTGACGATTTGCCGTTTGAAGACGCGCAATATTCGCGATTGGCCTCATTGATCGGCGGTTTGCGTAAGTCTTATCCGATTGAGGATATCGTCGGGCACTCGGATGTGGCGCCAGGAAGGAAAACCGATCCGGGACCGTGTTTCGATTGGGCCAAATTGCAAAGGCGCCTTTCGACTGTTGAGTTTTGTTGATCCGTGTCGGCTAGCGGCGGACCGAAAAAGCATTCCGGATAATTATCCAGAACGGGTTTGGCCTAGCTGCCCAACGGCCTTGCCTCTGGCGTTGTTGATTTGCGACAGCGACTGATTTGATCTGGAGTGTCTGCAAACTATTCTTGCTTCACTTATGGGTGGCTACTACAATTGGTCGCCAATGGCAAGGGTGGCAAAGCATTAAGTTGTGCACCGGTTGATGGCCTGTGTGGACTGTGACATCGGCATGAGTGCAGGGGGCTTTCCTGGCTTGTGACTCTGAAATGGCTGCGCACTGTCTTCTGCGTGAGATTCCTACGTTTGGCAACATGTTCATCGGCGCCAGATGCCGTTTGTTGAATGGTTCGGTTCTTGCGAATTATTTTGCAATGTTCTCGCTAGAAGTTTCCCTTGAAATCTGAATAGGAGTTGACATGGCAACAAGTGCGAAGAAACCCGCGGCAGCTGCGAAGCCCGTCGCCAAGAAGGCAGCCCCGAAAGCCGCTGCTAAACCCGCGGTCAAGAAAGTTGTCGCCAAAGCTGCGGCGAAGCCCGCCGCCAAGCCTGTGGTGAAGAAAGTTGCGGCCAAGGTTGAAGCCAAGCCGGTCGTGAAAAAGGCAGCGGCGAAAGCCGTAGCCAAGCCCGCAGCAAAAGCCACTGCCAAGCCTGTGGAGAAAAAAGTTGCTGCAAAAGCGGCAAGCAAACCGGTAGAAAAAAAGGCTGCGGCCAAGCCCGCAGCGAAAAAGGCCGTGGCCAAACCGGCGGCCAAGTCTGTAGCAAAGCCTGCGGCTAAAACCGCTGTCAAGGCAGCGGCAAAACCAGCCGCTAAGCCTGCTGCAAAGAAGGCGGTCGCCAAGCCCGCAGCCAAGAAGGTTGCGCCTAAAGCAGAATCCGTGAAAGCGGCGAAGCCGGCAGCCAAGAAAGCGGCTGCAAAGCCTGCTGCCAAGGCGGCTGAAAAGGCGCCGGCAAAAAAAGAGGCAGTAAAAAAAGCAGCGCCTAAAGCAAAGGTGGCGGCTAAGGCGGTTGCCAAGAAGCCTGCGGCCAAGAAAGCTGCTGCTGCGCCAGCTGCTGCGACAGAGCCGGCGCCGTCAACGGCCGCGACGCCGGGCCTTAAATCGGCGCTCAATCCGACTGGAGCCTGGCCCTTCCCGACAGGATCGCGTCCGAAATAGGGGCTTGTCGCCCGTTGTTTTTGTGGGCTTTGTCGATGGGGCCGCCGTTTGGCGGCCCTTTCATTTCCAGGGGGCGGAGGGCTAGGAAATTCCGCTTGACAAGTGTTGGTAATTTATGTTGTTTCTCATGTTGTTGTCGTATCTTGTTATTTTAATTGACTTATATCACTTTGGTGATAGACTTGCGCAATACTGACCCCATTGTCGAATTGTTGCAGGAGCCCTCACAAATGCGGATAGGACGCAAAACAGCGTTAACTCTAGTGGTCTTGCTTAGCGTGTGTTTTCCGGTGGCCGAGAGCGCACATGCTGCAGAAAAGACGAAAGCCAAGCCTGTTGCGCAAAAAAGCGGCAACAAGCAGCAGGTAGCTAAGAGCAGTAAAACGACAAAGACGGCCAAGAAGGATTCGGTCAAGAAGGGCAAGCCTGTCCAGACGGCCAGCAAGGCCAAGTCGACCGTTGTGGCCAAGAAGTCTCCGGTTCGCAAGGTTTATGTCGAAAAAGAAGCACCGTGGCAGGATTCCGGCCGGTTGGATGTGCAGTCGGGGGCGGCGCTGGTTGTCGATCAGGAGGGGGGAATCCCCTTGTACCAAAAAAACGCCAATCAGGTTCAGCCAATTGCCTCGATTACCAAGTTGATGACCGCGATGGTTGTCCTTGATGGCTCGCCCAATCTGAATGCGCCCATTACCATTTCCTACGATGATGTCGATATGCTCAAAGGCAGTCGTTCGCGCTTGAGTGTCGGCTCAGTGATTACTCGGGAGTATGCCCTGCTGCTGGCGTTGATGTCCTCTGAGAACCGCGCAGCCCATGCCTTGGCACGGCATTATCCGGGCGGGTTGCCGGCTTTTCTAGCCGCGATGAATATCAAGGCGCAGGCGCTGGGAATGCGGGATACACATTTCGAAGACCCGACTGGCTTGGCCACCGGCAATGTCTCGACGGCGAACGATTTGGCCAAAATGGTTCGTGCCGCACACCGTTATCCGTTGATCCGCGAGTTTTCGACGACTTCGGAGGCTGTTGTCGATATCGGCGGACGTGATTTGGCCTATCACAATACCAATCCTTTGGTTAAGAGCACGGCTTGGGATGTCGGTCTTTCCAAGACGGGTTATATTCAGGAGGCGGGAAAGTGCCTGGTCATGCAGGCGCGGGTTGCGGACAAGCCGGTGGTGATCGTACTGCTCGACTCGGCGGGAAAGCAAACACGGGTTGGTGATGCGAACCGGATCAAGCGCTGGATGGAAATAACGCATGGCACGCAAAAGTCGACCACCCACGCAAAACTCGGGCCGGCAGTTGCTCGGCAGCCTGGTTGATCGGTTCCGATGGGTCTGTTAAAAAGCCACGGTTTCGTGGCTTTTTTGTTGCTTGGCGTTTGCTTTGTCCGATTGTTAACCGGTGTGATAAGGGGCGGCCTGCTGTAGTGCCCGTTTGAATTTTGGAGGGGAGATGAGAGTTCTGGTACAACGAGTATCCTCGGCTCGCGTCGAAGTCTCCGGAAAGGTTCATGGGGCAATTGGCTCTGGCTTGCTGGTTTTCGCAGGGTTTGAGGCGACCGATGATGAGTCGGATTTGCTCTGGGTTTCGGCGAAGCTTGCCAAGTTGCGTATTTTTTCCGACAACGACGGTGTGATGAATCGCAGCGTTGTCGATGTGGCTGGAGACATCCTCGCCGTAAGCCAATTTACGCTCTTTGCTTCGGTCAAGAAGGGAAATCGACCATCGTGGAGTCGAGCGGCGCCGCCGGCGTTGTCACGACCGCTTTTTGACCAATTTGTCTGGCAACTGGAACGCGATCTCGGCAAGAAGGTTGCGACCGGTTTATTCGGCGCTGACATGCAGGTTCATCTGGTGAACGACGGCCCGGTGACGGTCGGTATTGATTCGAAAGCCCCGGAATGAGACGTTTCTGCCGCTTGGTCTGACTCGGTCTGTATGCCGGTCGGCGGAG
Organism: uncultured Propionivibrio sp.; assembly: GCA_964652915.1. Classification (GTDB taxonomy): domain Bacteria; phylum Pseudomonadota; class Gammaproteobacteria; order Burkholderiales; family Rhodocyclaceae; genus Propionivibrio. Next base: position 7,148 of record CAZZDF010000071.1, read on the forward strand.
ATGGTAAGATGCGCCTATGGTTTCTGGGCGAGTGCCCGCCAGTTCAATTTCAAGAAACAAACTCCACCATTCGTCTGCCATGGAAGTACAAAGACCAACACGATATCCGATACGTGGGCGTGCTCAGGTGGCGCTACCGAACAAGGTCATCCTGCCAGGGCATACGCTGGACATTTCCATTGGTGGGGTTTGCATCGTTCTGGATGACCAGATTCCGATGAACATCTCTTACCCGATCCGCTTTGAGGTTCCGGTGAACGGCAAGGTTGAGGTGGTTACCACTACGGCTCGATCTGTTTACGGCGTGTTTGCCAGTCAGGGGGGCTTCCGTGTCGGTTTTCAGTTTAACGACGCCGATCCCAAACGCGCCGCGCTTATCAAAGCCTTGGCGGGGAAAAAGCCCATGGTTAGCCCTGGCAAGAGCGAGTCGGCTCCGGCTGCCGGATAGTCTTTCCTGCGGTTTCAATTCCGGGTGCGAAATCTGCCCTACGGGTCGGTGCGCCGGCTACCGTTGATCTTCTTTGTACCTTTGGCTTTCAGGCGACGTATGGACCATACGTCTCGCTCAAACTCCTGCTGATTGTTTGCCTCGAATGGCAATGCGCTGGTGTTTGTACTAGCATGGACATGAATCTGGAATATTTTCACGGTGCGTGCAAAGGTGCTTGTCTTTGTCTGAATATTAGGATATTCTAATTTACATGAAAACCAGAACCTTCATCCAGTCATTCTTTGTTTTTCTTGTTGCCTTGGCGGCGGTTCCCTCGTTGCGCGCGCAGCCATTGGCGTTCGTTGTGGTGCAGCCGCACCCGGTGGATTTAACCTTCCCGAGCGAGGCGGCGGTCGAGGCGGTTGTTCAGGCGAACGTGGCGGCGC
>CAZZDF010000072.1:0-7971 GCA_964652915.1 uncultured Propionivibrio sp.
AAACACCGGAGCATTTGCGCATGAAAATCGAAACCCTGGCCGTACACGCCGGCTACAGCCCGGACCCCACCACCAAAGCGGTGGCCGTGCCGATTTACCAGACCACCTCCTACGCCTTCGATGACACGCAGCACGGCGCCGACCTGTTCGACCTCAAGGTGAAGGGCAATATCTACACGCGGATCATGAACCCGACGCAGGACGTCCTGGAGCAACGCGTGGCCGCGCTCGAAGGCGGCATTGCCGGGTTGGCGCTCGCTTCGGGCGCAGCGGCAATCACCTACGCGATCATGACCATCGCCGAAGCCGGCGACAACATCATTTCCTCGTCCACGCTGTACGGCGGCACCTACAACCTGTTCGCACATACGCTGCCGCAATACGGCATCAACGTGCGCTTCGCCGACTACCGCGATCCGGATTCCTTCGAGAAGTTGATCGACGGCAAGACCAAGGCGGTCTACGTCGAATCGATCGGCAATCCGCTCGGCAACATCACCGACATCGAAAAATTCGCCACCATCGCGCACAAGCACGGCATCCCGCTGATCGTAGACAACACCGTGCCTTCGCCCTACCTGCTGCGCCCGATCGAGTTCGGCGCCGACATCGTCGTGCATTCGCTGACCAAATACCTCGGCGGCCATGGCAACTCGATCGGCGGCATCATAGTCGATAGCGGCAAATTCCCGTGGGCCGAGCACAAGGCACGCTTCCCGCGCCTCAACGAACCGGATGTTTCCTATCACGGTGTCGTCTATACCGAAGCGCTCGGCCCGGCCGCCTACATCGGCCGCGCCCGCGTCGTCCCGCTGCGCAACATGGGCGCGGCGATCAGCCCGTTCAATGTTTTCCTGATCCTGCAAGGTATCGAAACGCTGGCCCTACGAATGGACCGCATCACCGCCAACGCGCGCAAGGTCGCCGAGTACCTGAAGTCGCATGCCAAGGTCAAGTGGGTCAATTACGCCGGCCTGCCCGACCACAAGGACAACGCCCTGGCCCAGAAATACATGGGCGGCAGGCCTTCGGGCATCCTCACCTTTGGCGTGCAGGGCGGCGTCGAAGGCGGCACACGCTTCCAGGATGCGCTGAAGCTCTTTACGCGCCTGGTCAATATCGGCGATGCCAAGTCGCTGGCCTGCCACCCGGCCTCGACCACGCACCGCCAGCTTTCGCCGACGGAACTGGAAGCCGCCGGCGTCACCGTCGACACCGTGCGCCTGTCGGTCGGTATCGAGCATATCGACGACCTGATCGCCGATCTCGAACAGGCGCTGGCTAAGGTCTGATCGAAAGGCAAAAACAATCACAACGGGCACAACGAACACGACGAAAAGCAAGAAACAACACCTGGTCGTTTGGCTACCCGGCGAACGAATGGAACATCTGGAAAATCACTTTTTTGTTCTTCGTTGTGCTCGTTGTGTCGTTGTGGTCATCAGCTTTTTGAGCCATGATTTTCACCGGATTCACCCTTGGACCACGGAACTAATCAGGCCAGCCGATATTCATATCGACATGACTCATTCATTCTTTGAGCACTGACGATGACCAGCAAAGAAAGCAACCCGCAGCGCAGCGCAGAAACCATCCAGACCGACTGGAACCTCAAGGATCTGGTTGAAGAACTGCGTATCTCCCGCGAAGAGACGCACCGAGTGCGGCACAAGGGACAAATCCGCGAACTGCCCTCGCGCGGAGCGCTCAAGCAAATCATCGCCGACCTTGCCGCCGCGCTCTTTCCCACCCACTACGGGCAACGCGACCTGAGCGCCGAAAGCATCGACTTCTTCGTCGGCAACACCTTGCACAGCGCACTCACTGACCTCGCCGAGCAAGTTCGGCGCGGTTTGCGCTTCCTGCCGGCCAACGACGGAGAAAACGATGCCGTGTTGCACGAACGGGCGATCGACATCACCCGCCACTTTGCCGCGCAGTTACCGCAAATCCGCAACCTGCTGGTCAGCGACCTGCACGCCGCCTATCAGGGCGACCCGGCGGCAACCAGCTTTTCGGAAATCCTGCTCTGCTATCCCGGCGTGCGCGCGGTGATCTACCACCGCATGGCACATGCCCTGCATGTTCTCGGCGCGCCCCTGCTGGCCCGCCTGATTGCCGACATCGCGCATTCGACGACCGGCGTCGACATCCACCCGGGCGCAACGATTGGCGGCAGCTTCTTCATCGACCACGCCACCGGCGTGGTGATCGGCGAAACGACGATCATCGGCGAAAACGTTCGCCTCTATCAGGCCGTCACGCTCGGCGCCAAACGCTTCCCGACCGACGAACACGGCAACATCATCAAGGGCAACCCGCGCCACCCGATCATCGAAGACGACGTCATCATCTACGCCGGCGCAACCGTTCTCGGGCGCATCACCATTGGGCGCGGCTCGCGCATCGGCGGCAACGTCTGGCTGACCCACAGCGTCCCGCCGGGAAGCACCGTCACCCAGGCCGATTCGCAGGCTTCCGAGCGCGTTGATTGATTTGCGCCCCAATTCGTACATTGATTCCTCACCCAGAACCACCAGGAGAAACCCCATGAGCATTGCCAACAGCGTCACTGAACTGATCGGCAACACCCCGCTGGTGCGCATCAACCGTCTGAATGCCGGAACCGACGCCACGATTGCCGCCAAACTCGAATTCTTCAACCCGGCCAACAGCGTCAAGGATCGCATTGGCGAAGCGATGATTACCGCCGCCGAAAAAGCCGGCCAGATCAAGCCCGACACCATTCTGGTCGAGCCGACCAGCGGCAATACCGGCATTGCCCTGGCCATGGTCGCCGCTGCCCGCGGCTACAAGATCGTGCTGACCATGCCGGAAACCATGAGCCGGGAACGTCGCGCCCTGCTGCGCGCCTTTGGCGCACAGCTGATCCTCACCCCCGGCCCCGACGGCATGGGCGGCGCGATTCGTAAAGCCGAGGAACTCGCCGCTTCCGACCCGCGCTACCTGCTGCTGCAACAGTTCAACAACCCGGCCAACCCGGAAATCCATCGCCAGACAACCGCCGAGGAAATCTGGCGCGACACCGATGGCAAGGTCGACATCCTGATCGCCGGCGTCGGCACCGGCGGTACCATCACCGGCATCAGCGAAGTGATCAAGGCGCGCAAGCCGTCGTTTCAGGCCATTGCCGTAGAACCCGACGCATCGCCGGTGCTTTCCGGCGGTATCAAAGGCCCACACCCGATTCAGGGCATTGGTGCCGGTTTCGTGCCGAAAGTGCTCAACACCGGAATTTACGACGAAGTCATCCGCGTCAAGAACGAAGACGCCTTTGCCTTCGCCCGCCGCGCCGCGCGTGAGGAAGGGCTGCTGGTTGGCATTTCTTCCGGGGCTGCCTTGTGGGCAGCTACAGAAGTCGCCAAACGACCGGAAAACGCTGGCAAGCTGATCGTGGTGATCATCCCGTCGTTCGGCGAACGCTACCTGAGTACCGCGCTGTTCGCCGACCTAGTGGATTAAGAAGACACTGATTTGTTATATATCCGTCATTCCGGAAAACGCCGGAATGACTGATGTTTCAGTATCGCCGCTAAACGAAAGACAACTCTGACTGAAGTTTTTCCGCAGGCGCTTGCCCCTCGGTAACCGCCACCAAGCTACTGGCGCGAACGCCGAGCAAGCGTATTTTCTGGGTAAGCGGCACGCGCTTGAGGCACTCGCCCGCCACTTTGCGAATTTGTACCCCGTCGCTCACACAAAACGGCACAGTGAGATCGCGCGTCACCGAACGAAAATCGGCATAACGCAACTTGATGCCAATGGTGCGACTGGCATAGCCCTTGCGCTGCAAGTCGGTGGCTACGCGCATGCATAGCGAAGTAAAAATCTCCGACAACTCGGAGCGATCCAGTCGCGCGTGGAGATCACGCTCAAAGGTGCTTTCGCGGCTGATCGATTTCGGCTCGGATTCGGTGACCACCGAACGCTCATCGATGCCGTTGGCGGCGTCATGCAACCAGCGCCCGCTGCTCGGCCCGAACTTCGCCACCAGAAAATCGAGCGGCGCCGCCGCCAGATCGCCGACGGTATGAATACCAAGGCGAGCCAATCGCTCCGCCGATTTCGGGCCGATCCCGTTAATCTTCTTGGCCGGCAACGGCCAGATGCGCTCGGGAACATCGTCCATCGTCAGAATGGTAATGCCGTCCGGTTTTTCGAGATCGGAACAGATTTTGGAAAGCAATTTGTTAGGAGAGATGCCAATCGAACAGGTCAGCCCGGTTGCCACGAACACCGCCTGTTTGATGCGCTTGGCCAAGGCCGTTGATTCTTCGGCGATGTCACTCAAATCAACGTAGATTTCATCGATGCCGCGATCCTCGATTTTTGGCGCAATGCGCGCCACAGCGGCCTTGAAACGACGGGAATAGTCACGATAGGCATCGAAATTGGCCGGGAGCAGGATCGCCTGCGGTGCCAGCTTGGCCGATTTCATCAGCCCCATGCCGGAAAACACACCCAGCGCTCGCGCTTCATAGGTCGAGGTGGTAATCACCCCGCGCCCGACGTAATCGCGCAAACGGGCAAAACGCTTGCTGCCGTCCGGCAACACGGTCGGTTGCTGCGTGCTGCGCCCGCCAACCACGACCGCCTGGCCTCGCAATTCCGGATAACGAATCAGTTCCACCGACGCAAAAAATGCGTCCATGTCGATGTGCGCAATCCTTCGAGCGAGATTCAATTGCTTTACACTGTTCATCTGTACAGTATAAAGCAATTTTTTCGGATTATGGCTGCCCGAGAACTAAGCAGCCAGTTTGAAAGACCTAGCCTGCAGGGCGTCGACCACTTCCCGGAACGAGCTGGAGCCCCCCGCGGCCTTCTTGACCTCAATCTCTTCCATTCGACACAACTGTTCTATGGTCACCACGCCGGATTCGACAAGTCGATCCAGCGTATACCGTGAAACACCGAGCAAGCCAATCGGCGTACCGCCTTCCACAAGCGCTTCTGGCTCGGCTACTCGGCAGAAATCCTTGATCAACGTGAGCATGCAGCTTTGGCAAATAATCGCCTCTACCCGTTTTCCGGCTCCAAACACCGAGGCCGAACCACCCACCACTGAAATCCGTTGGAGCGTTTGATCCTGCCTCGCTTCAATTTCTCTGGGAAACACCTTCCCACAGCGATCGCATCGGCAATCCATTTTGCAATTTTCTTTCATTAACACTGAGACTTTATGCTGCACAAACCACTCGATACTGCGAAGCGATACCTTTCTTCGTCAAGGCATTGCCAAGGTCGCGCCAGGCTTGCGCCAGATACGGAACCCGCCGGCTAGCCTCGTAGGACACCGCCGCGACTGCTGAACCGAGCACTTCGCGGCCTTCGGATAAAACACTCGAACCGGCATTCTGTTTTCCTTGCACTCGATCAAAGACCTTCATCGCATCGACAATCCGTCCGGTGTGGTAATAAACCAAGCCAAGAAACTGCAGCGAAACCTGATCGCCGGGGATGGCCAGATGAATGCGGTTGGCGATGCTTTCCGCTTTGGCGTAGTCCTTGTTCTCGTAGAAACTGCCCAGTAAATTAACCAAGGTGCTGATCATGAAATATCCTCCAAATCGAATTGCTCATGGCAAAGGCGTATTTGCTTGAACGGCGACCATCTTAGCGGCTGACTATTTCGGTTCTGTTGCACCTTCTCACCAGTTGTGTACCAAGGTGTAACACCTTGCCACCTGCACAAAACGCGGCATTTTTGAAATTCATTTCCGCCTGAGTGCGAAACAACAAGTCAAATGCAAAATCGTCGCTGAGGAATGACGCTAAAATGCGCTTCACGCGCCGGCAAGAGCGTTCTCAAAATCAACCCGCGAGAGAAGATTCCATGCCTGTCAAACTGGTTCGCCCCACTGCGTCGGCCTATGCCTACCCGCTGCTCATCAAGCAGCTGCTGCTCACTCCCCTCGCCTTCGCTGCCACTCAGGAAATCAGCTACCAGGGGAAGTTTCGTTACACCTATGGCGAGCTAAACACCCGTATCGGGCGCCTGGCCAATGCGCTTGCAAGCTTGGGCGTCGAATCAGGCCAGACCGTGGCCGTGATGGATTGGGACTGCCATCGCTACCTCGAATGCTTCTTCGCCGTGCCGATGATGGGAGCAATCCTGCAAACGGTGAATGTTCGGCTTTCCGCCGAGCAAATCCTGTTCACCCTGAACCACGCCAAGGCAGAGGTGCTGCTGGTCAATCGGGAATTTTTTCCGGTACTGGCCGCCATCGCATCACGTCTTGAAACGGTCCGTCACTTCATACTCATCAACGACGAAGGCGCAGTTACGGACCCCCCGATCAACTTTGCCGGAGAATACGAAGCCCTGCTCAGCGCAGCTGACAGCCACTACGAGTTCCCGGATTTTGACGAAAACGCTCAGGCCACAACTTTCTACACCACCGGAACGACCGGAGACCCTAAAGGCGTTTATTTCAGCCACCGACAGCTTGTTCTGCATACGCTCGCGGTAGCTGCAGCCATGGGCGGCGCAGCCAGTCATGGACGCTTGCATCGCGAAGACGTCTATATGCCGGTGACCCCCATGTTCCATGTCCACGCCTGGGGTTTCCCTTATGTCGCCACCATGCTTGGCCTGAAGCAGGTCTATCCGGGCAAATATATGCCGGAACAGTTGCTGCGACTGATTCGCGAAGAAAACGTCACCTTCTCGCATTGCGTACCAACGATCATGCAAATGCTGCTCAACCATCCGCATTCAGCCGATGTCGACTTCAGCGGGTGGAAAGTAGTCATCGGAGGTTCCGCCATGTCGCAGACACTCTCCGTAGCCGCGCAAAAACGTGGAATCGACGTATTCACTGGCTATGGCATGTCTGAAACCTGTCCGGTACTGACCCTGTCACATCTCCATAGTAACGATCTCGAACAAGCCCCCGAAGAGCAGGCTCCACTCCGCTGTAAAACCGGTCTGCCGCTACCTTTGGTTGACCTGCGGATCGTCGATGACGAGATGCAGGATATTGCGCACGATGGCATCGCAACCGGCGAACTGGTCGTGCGCAGCCCCTGGCTCACCCAAGGCTACCTCGCCGCGCCAGAAGCGTCGGAAACCCTTTGGGCTGGCGGCTACCTGCACACTCAGGACATCGGCCATATTGACGCTCGTGGCTATCTGAAAATCACCGACCGAATCAAGGACGTCATCAAGACGGCCGGTGAATGGACATCGTCACTGGAAGTCGAAAATGCCGTTGCCAAACACGAAGCGGTCCAAGAAGTCGCTGTCATCGGCGTGGCAGACGAACGCTGGGGAGAACGCCCGCTGGCACTGGTCGTGCTCAAACCGGAACACGAGGGCAAGGTAAGCGAACACGCCATTCGCAATTTTTCGGCGCACCTGATCGAAACCAGCGGAATTTCCCGTCATGGGGTGCTACTGCAGGTTTCCTTCGTCAAATCCTTGGCCAAAACCAGCGTCGGCAAGCTCAACAAGCGAGAAATGCGCGAGGCGAGGCTCGGCTCCGGCACCCCATAAGCACGAAAAACAACAAAAGAGCCACCAGATGACCTGAACTGGAAGACATTCCCCGCTCGTTTTCTACTCTTTGCCCGACTTGCCAAGTTTCGTGCGCAAATCGATCAGCCCTTGCGGATTACTCGGATTGCCAACAAGCACCGGGCGCTCCTTGAACGCCCGATTAACCACGCTCCTGGTTGGATCGAACCCGTCGAAACGCAATCCGGCAAGATCAGCCCAGGTGTGTATGAAATTGGAAAGCTGATAGGTACGGTTGACGTACCCATTGAAACGCGGCTTCTCGGTCGCCTTCCATTGATCGGAATACCAGAGGAAAAACGGCACGGAGTACATCGGCGGCGTTGGACTGCCTTCGTTACGGCCAACGAAATCGTGCGGTGGCCAGTCATAAACGTCCTCACCGTGATCGGCAAAGTAAGTCATCATCGACACCCCACCGACACCAGCCA
>CAZZDF010000073.1:0-7867 GCA_964652915.1 uncultured Propionivibrio sp.
GAAAGACTGGTAGCATAAAACCCGTCGCCTTTTGGCAGACGAAAAACCGAGGGAACCTCAACACGGCAGGAGGCGTGGCATCCTGACGATTGGATTGTTACAGGCAAGCCGCAATCCTTCGAGGCGTATGGTTGCATCCTGCCCAAGGGTGACCCGGCGTTCAAGCAGATCGTCGATCAGGAAATAGCGCGCCTCATGAAATCGGGCGAAGCCGCAGAAATCTATCGCAAGTGGCTGTTGTCGCCGATTCCGCCGAAGGACATCAACCTGAACTTGCCACTCAGCGAAGCAATGAGCGAACTCTACAAAAACCCGAACGACAAGCCGTTTGATTGACGACGTTTGCCACCTAAGTTCTCCATGTTCCGCAAATACGCGCTGGCCCTGAGCGCGCTGATCGGCACGTCGCTGCTGGTTAGCGGCCTGATCGGCATCATCTACTCATATAAGGAAAGCCGACAGGCACTGATCGCTGTTCAGCACGAGAAGGCAGAGGCTGCCGCTGCCCGCATCGGGCAATACCTGTTCGATATCGAGCAAAAGCTCAGCATGACTGCGGTGAAGCAACAGGGCAGTGCTGCGCTCGAGCAACGCAGCCAGGAAATACAACTGCTGCGGCAAATCCCGGCGATTAGCGAAATTGCACTGCTTGACGCGCAGGGTCGGGAATATCTGCGGGTGGGTCCCCGTGCCGTGGATGTCGTGAAGAGTGGCCGGGATTTTTCGGATACCGACTATTTTCGGTTAGCCCAAGCAGGACAGTCTTATCGCAGCCCAATCTATTTTCGCCAAGGCGGTCTGTACATGATCACGGCGTTTCCGGTCGGACCACCGGATGCTGGCATCACCGTCGCCGAAATCGACCTCGAATTCCTGCTCGACGGCATTTCTCGAATCAAGGTGGGCAGCTCGGGTTTCGCTTATGCCGTCGATGCCCAGGGGCGGCTGATTGCCCATCCAGATATCGGATTGGTGTTGAAAAACACCAGTTTCGCCGCGTTGGCGCAAGTAAAAGCGGCACTCCGGGCGCCGACCCGCGACATCCCGGCAACCCTGCATGCGCAGAATAGTCGCGGCGAAGATGTCCTGACTGCCTTTGGGACGATTCCGCAACTCAACTGGTTTGTCTTTGTCGAGGAGCCGCTCGCCGAAGCCTTCCGGCCACTTTACGCCCAAGCTATCCGAAGTCTCGTGCTGATGCTGACGGGCATTCTGGTGGCCTTACTCTTAAGCTTGGTGCTGGTGCGTAGGATGACGCGCCCGATCCTCGCCCTGCAGGAAGGCGCGGCGCTAATTGGTCAAGGCGCCTTCGACCACCGCATTACCGCGATTCACACGGGTGACGAACTCGAGGCGTTAGCAAATACCTTTAATCAGATGGCCGAGCGGTTACAAAGTTCCTATACCCTCATCGAACAAAAGGTCGCAGAACGCACCCGCGATTTGTCGGCAAGCCTTGATCAGGTTAAGCAGCAGCAGGAGGCTCTGCTACACTACCGCAATCATCTCGAAGAACTTGTCGAAAACCGCACCGTTGAACTTGTCGTTGCTAAGGATGCTGCTGAATCCGCCAGTCGTGCCAAAAGCGCCTTCTTAGCAAACATGAGCCACGAACTCAGAACACCGATGAACGGCGTGATGGGCATGATCGACCTGGCCAAGCGACGCATGGCCGATGCCAAAGGGCTGGACCAACTCGATAAGGCGAAAATTTCCGCTCAACGCCTGCTTGACGTCCTCAATGACATTCTTGATCTCTCCAAGATCGAAGCTGAGCGCGTGGTGCTTGAAGAGATGCCAATACAACTGTGCCATAACGCAGAGAACATCGTCGGCACCTTGGGCCACAAAGCCACCGAAAAAAGACTCACGCTGGCTGTCGATTTTCCTGCTGAACTCGCCAATACTCCTCTCAAGGGCGATCCGCTGCGCCTTGACCAGATCCTCATCAACCTCGTCGGCAACGCTATCAAATTTACCGAGAAGGGCACGGTGACCCTTCGTGCCCGTTTGATCGGTGAGACCGCCGAGGCCGTCCAGGTTCGCTTCGAAGTTAGCGACACCGGCATCGGCATCGAGCCAGAAGCGCAGTCGCGGTTGTTCCAGTCGTTCGAGCAAGCCGACAACAGCATGACCCGCAAATACGGCGGCACCGGACTGGGATTGGCCATCTGCAAGCGGCTGGTGCAACTCATGGGCGGTGAAATCGACGTCGAGAGCACACCGGGACAAGGCAGCACGTTCTGGTTCTTTATTCCTCTCAAGAAAAGGGAAACTAAAGCCTTCCTGCCCTCGCCGACTATTACAGGGTTACCAGCCGCACAGCGTCTGCAAACCAACTACGCCGGCACGCGAATCCTGCTGGCCGAAGACGAACCAATCGCTCAGGAAATCTCGCGTAGCCTGTTAGAGGATGTAGGGCTGATGGTGGATATAGCAGAAAACGGACAACAGGCGCTGACACTGGCCGAACAAAACACCTACGCCCTGATTTTGATGGACATGCAGATGCCGGTGATGAATGGCGTCGAAGCTACCCAAGCCATTCGAGCCAAATCCATCAACACCACCATACCCATCCTCGCTATGACGGCGAATGCCTTCGACGAGGATCGTCAAGTTTGCCTCGATGCCGGTATGAACGCCCATATTGCCAAACCCGTCGATCCGGACAGGCTTTATGAAACCTTGCTAGGGTGTTTGGAGAGGCGCAGCGGATAATCGGCGGCCTCTCTTCAGTTACCTGCCGCTCACGTAGAGAGGTAATAGGTTGCATCTGGCATAGACTTACTTGCCATCCTCTCGTAACCCAACTGCCGTTTCCAGTCTTTTGCTGCCGTAGCTAGTAAAAACCTGACTGGCAGCTTTGGAGGAAGCTGAAGGTAAGTTTAAGGTCGTGAGGAGTCACACACTGCATTCAGTCAGAACTTCCCCAAAAATCCGAGCAAGAAGCGTACCCTGGCACATTTCACCTCGGCCACGCATCCTCTAACATTTGCCGGTCAGAGAGGATTCGGTCAGCCGCTTCTGCCACCGTTCCATATCGTTCCTAGCACTCTCCGAATAAGGCAAGGGCGGTATCGGCTGTCTGGCGAGCGGCATCAACGGCAAGTCCGGACAGGCCGAGGCGGATAGTTGAGGTGGTGTTGCGCAGGCCGGCAGAACTGCGGCCAACAGCAGCAGCCAGAGCCTTGATCGTTTCTTCTCGTTTGAGTCCTGCATCTTAAGCTTCCTTCACTTGGTTTTTGAGGTCACGTTCGCGCTGATCGGCGGCGTTCTGGGCGTCGATCAGCTTCTTGTCGTACTCGGCCACCGCTCGCTGATAGCCGATGTTCTGCTAGTGGTCGATGTACGCCTTGAACGCCAATAACAACCCGGCAAGCACGACAACTACGGCAATGGCCTTCAAGACCAGCGATGAAATCGGGTTCATTCGACGCTCCCCATGCAGGTTGTGTATTGCCGCTCCTGGCGATTCATCAGACCTTTGCACCCGTCCTTGCGGTAACGGTTCTCAGGCCGCGCACAATGTCTGCCTTGCAGCTTGTCGATAGTCAGGATTGAAGCGCACCCTGCCCCGTAATCCCCGGCGCGAAACTTAGTAATGATCGAGTACCCGCAAACCGTCCTGACGCCGTTCTGGTAGGCCAATTCCACAAGGATGTCTTTCTCGTGCGGGTAGAGCAGCAAATCGCCCGCGCATTGGTTGATTCCGGCCTCGTACTTGTCCGTCACCGTCTTGCGCAGCAGCTTGTCGGCCTGTTTGCGGCTGATCGTATCACCGGGCTGTACCGGCGATCCGTCAGCCTTGAACGTCGAGCCATGCCCATACGTCCAGCGGTCACCCGGTACGGGCTGCGTTGCCTGGCTATCAAAGCCCTCCTCGCCTTTCAGGGTGCCGAACAGTGCGGCACTCGCCACGAGCGAAACAGCGACAACGCGCCTGACGTTCGTTAGTTGCATGGCTCAGACGCCTTGATCCGGCGCACGTACTCGCATGCGCTTGGGTAACAGCGGCGATGCCCGCAGCCGCGAGCGGCATCGACATCCCCGTTGGCGAATACGACAAAGCCAATCGGGCAAAGATTAAACGCCGACACAGTTTCCTGCTCGACGCTTGGACTATCGTTCGTCGTCATGGCTCACCCGCCCTTCGCAGTCTTTGATGCGGGTCGTCGCCTCGCTTTGGCCTTTGCGCAACAAGCGCCGCACCAATAGCGCCATTTGCAGCAACGTATAAAGCGCCGTCAGCAATAACACCCAATCGCTCATGGGAAAGCCTAAGACCGTCATGCTGGTAATCGTTAAAGGTGGTGCCGCCCTGACAAATTCAGCCGTTTGCTCGTGTGCTGTATTCACTGGAGGTAATCCTTCGGTAATTGGTTTCTGTTCACTTCCGCCGCATAACTCGTCCGGCAATGATCCGGGTCGAAGAACATCAGCCGGTCGATGCGCTTCCACGCATTCGACTGCCCGCGCAACCGCCAAGCCCTTGCCGAGAGCATTTCATCGGGCTTGCCGAAGCCGTCACCCTTGATCCAGACCAGCGTGTTGATCGTCTGGTCAAGGCTGATGAGTAAATTTTTAAGAAGCGCTGTCAGGATGGCCACGACAGCCCCGGTAGCAAATCCATCACCTCGGCGACGCTTCCCGGCATCGGGCGCTTTCCGGCTTTCACATCGGCCATGATTTGATAGGGCACCGCCCACGTCGTATCGCGGGCATTGACGCAACACTGGCCTTCGTTCTTGAACTTCGGCACCGTACTGGTCGCGTAGGTGCAGGCGCTCAGAATGCCGTCATAGTTGCGCGTCTTGGCAAAGGCATCGAGCCGGGCTTGCGTAGCATCCGTCACGGCGGCGATGAATTGCGCCTCCGTGGCAACAAAGACCATGGAGAATGCCTTCGCCGCATCGACAAACAAAGCGCTGGGCGCGCGCCACGCGCGTTGCGTGTCGTCGTAGAGAATGGGCGCTTCACTCTCGGCCAGAACGGTATCCCCGTTTTTCAGTTGAAAGCCCAAACAAAAAAAGCCACGCTCATTGCATGGCTTTTTAACCGCAACAGTCAAACATCACCGGCAAAGCCAGTGGTGATTGACTGAATTGTGGTCACTCACTCCAGTTGGAATACTTTTCGCAAATCTTGTTAATTCTCTTTCCCTGAGGAGATTCTGCAAATTTAACTAGGTTGCCCTTGAAATCCTCATCCGTTTCATTCCACATACACTCACAGTATGCGGCCACCTTGGTTTGACCAGGGATAGGGCTCGCAGCGTTTCCTCCTTCATAGTTCTTGTTTGCATAAGAAATACATGACTTGTACTGAGGATCGCTGCTGGGGACGTCATTGTAGTCGCCGGCAGCAATAGCCATCGGAGCAGCACTAATAAAGAAAATAGATGCAACAGCCAGCATAGACTTATTCATTTGGCACTCCTCGATATAAAGTTTAAAAAACCTTTGAACGCAAATAGCAATTTCAGCAGATACCAGCTAAAGAAACTACCGCTATCAAGCCCAACTTGCCAATCACTCGGCTATCAAAAAAGACAAGCCATAATGGATCAAAACAGTCGGATGCTGTTACCTGCAAGCGTCCAATATAGCAGATGGGTGCTTCGCTAGTCGGGATGCTTTAGTCTTTTGCCTTTTCATCACCCCGTGCCGATGGATTCTCTTCGCTGATCGCCCCTGCGCCCCATCTTCCGACTTCCCGCTGCTCATCAACAGCCGGATCATATCAATCGCGCCGCTTTCCTTGATGCGCTGGTAGTCCTCGCCCATTTCCCTGAACACGGCTTCGGGCTGGTAGCCGCGTTTTCTGAGCTTTTCCGAAAGGCTGGCGAGGCCGCCGGTGACTTCGGCGATATCGGACTTCACGTCCTGAATCGGGTTAACGTAGTCCCACTTCGGCGTTGTCCATTCGACAGCGTAGTCGGGCTTCGGGATTTTACCGGCGAGCACGGCGGCGTCGACAAAGGCGCGCCACACCGGCTGCAACATGCGCGGGATCATGACGTGCCACTGGCGCTGCTCGGCGCCCTGCCGGAATTCGAGCACACCAACACGGGCGCTGGAGAAATTGACCATGGAGAGGTCGCCGGTGAGCATTTCGTAAGTCACGCCGGTACCGGCCGCCACGGCGTAGAGCTGCATGCGGATATAGTCGGCATAGCCGGGCGCTGCCGAGGGTTCGGCGATGGTGACGCTCTGCCCGTTGGTGGCCATGATGGCGCCCGGCTGCAAGGTACCGAGGTTGCCGAGCGCGGCTTTGTTGTCGCGGTCGAGGCTGCTTTCGCCCAGCCCTTGCACGGCAAAATCGGCACCGTCGCCGGAGACGAACACGCTCATCAGGGCTTCGTTTTGTTTGCGCGAGAGCTCGGCGTCTTCGTAGATGGCCAGATCGCGCAGGCGGGCGATGACGGAGGCAAAGCGGGTAATGCCGCGCGCCTGACCGGGGCGGTCCGGGGCGAAGAGGTGAATAATGCGGTCGGCGCTGTAGCGCTTTGACTGCAGGTTACCGAGGCCGCGTGAATTGTCGCCGGGGTGCGCGTCGTAAAGCCAGTAGGCGGCGACTTTGCCGAGGGCATCCAGCTCGACGCCGGAAAAGATATACCCGCCGGCCTCGCCTTTGCCGTTTTTGGTGGAGTCGAGGTAGTCGATTTCGAGGAGTTGGATCTGCAGTGGGACCGGCAGCCCATCCGCCGGACGCCGAGCGCGCAGGCGGATCAGTACTTCGCCGTCCTGCTCCATGGCGCGATAGGCTTGGGCTTCGAGGCCGTTGAAATCGGTGCCGCCGTCCGCATCGGCAACGGGCATCCATTGTTGCCATAGGGCATCGAGGGCGAGCTTGGTTTTTTCGTCGGCCGCGCGGCTGGCCGGGATGATGCCTTCGCCGATCACGTTGGCGACGAGGCTGTTAAGCGCCTTGGCGGCGTAGGGGTTGTTTTGCACCAGCGACCGGGCGCGGGCGCGCAGCATGCGCGAATCGGCCAGATGGTCGGCATTGGCCGAAGCACCACTCCGGCGCGGTATCCAGCCATCCTTGACGCTGGCACCTTCGTAGGCGCGCACTTTGGCTATGGCGTTGCGTGCGAGTGCGCGACGCAAGCCGGAGGCCGGCGCAAACCAGCCGATGGCGCGATCGAGCATGGTGTAGCGTGGCGCGGCCATCAGTCGCGGCTCCCGGCTTTGGTGAAGTAGAACACGCTACGGCGCTGGCCGGTACCGGCCGAGATCACGCCGGCCACATGCTCGCGGGCGCGCTTTAACTCGGAAATCGAGCGATAGGTAACGGATTTGCCGTCGACGGTGACCGTCAGTTCGGCACTGGCAATGGCGCGATCGAGCGCGTCGAGATCGGTTTGTGTGAGGGGCATGGGCGCACGGTAGCGCAGGAGGCGTCCCGGTTTAAGCCAAAGGTGGGACGACTTGGCCACAAACTAACGCCAATGCTGCCTATACTGGCTTTCACCTATCTTCTGTGTGGCTCTGCTGGGGAGGGCATAACGATAATTCTGAAAAGCATCATTGAAGCCAAAAATCAAGGTAAAGTACGAAACACATGCTCATCAAACGTAAATGAACTTTTATGTTTACCGAAAAACTGGCAATGGAATTCCAACGCAATTTCATTGTATGTTCAGCAAAAAAAATTAGTTCAGCCTGGCACGCATCAACAAACAAAGCATATGAAATGCCTGATACGTACGTCTCTGTTTCACGTATTGGTACACCTTCCCGTGGGTTGAATAGTTTTGCATTTGCGCTCCGGAGAGCCGTCGGAGTTAGCTGCCTCATCCTGGCATCTTTAATTGTAGGGGAGTCAGCGGCCTCTTCGGCTACGCCTAAAACAATAGCGCATG
>CAZZDF010000074.1:0-7833 GCA_964652915.1 uncultured Propionivibrio sp.
GGCAAGCGGTTGCAGCGCGCCGTTTTGCGGATGAAAAGCTGCAAGGCGCGCAATGAGGAAACGATGACGCCCATGAAGGCATCGCGGAAACGCGGGTGATCCTCGACCAGCGCAAACGAACCCAGATGCAGGCCGGCAGCCAGCGTGATGCCGTCAACACCGGCATCGAGCGCCGCACGCATGCGCACGCTGAGCGTTTCCTTCGGCGCGTTCATGGTCAGCTTTTCCATGATGTTCACGAAAATCAGGCCGGCGCCCTTCTTGGCCTCCATCGCCTTGCTGATATGCATTTTCGTCGCTTCGGCAATCTGCCCGAGGTCGAACTTGACCAGCGACTTGTCCATGTTGGGGACGTTGAACTTGAACTGCTTGAGCTTTTCCTTGACGAACTTGGTGTTGAAGCGACGATCGGTCACGGTCGTGATCATGGCATCCGAAACGTGGCCAATGCCGCCCAAACGGGCCGCTTCGAGCGCCAACCCGGTCGTCGAGATATCGACGCCCATACCGCCAATCATGATCGGAACGAACTCGCGATTGCCCAGCATCAGGCGAAAATCATCAACACATTTCATCGTCTTCTCTCCACAACCTTCTTAAGCGCGCGCGCTCCAAAACGGAACCAGTCTCATCGCACTAACTCGCCATTATCACCCATGAACGACCGTCATGGCGTAATCGATCGCGGAAAGTTTTCGCAAATCGTGGAAAATACGCACTTTTCCGCCAACACCCAATGCCGACGCCAATTCGGCCGACACCGCCGCCCATGAACCAAAAACCGCACTTCACCCAGCCACAAAGCGATTTCACGCTGATTTACGCCGACGCCCAGTTGCTGGTCGTTAGCAAGCCAAGCGGTATGCTCTCGGTTCCGGGGCGCGGCGAAGAAAAGCAGGATTGCCTGGTCAAACGCGTGCAAGTTGATTACCCCGACGCCCTGATCGTGCACCGGCTCGACTACGACACTTCCGGCCTGCTCGTGCTGGCGCGCGGCAAAACCATGCACCGCCGCCTGAGCATCCAGTTTCAGGAACGACTGGTGGACAAGCGCTACGTCGCGGTCGTTGCCAGAAAGCTCGCCCCGGAGGCCGGAGAGGTCAATCTGCCGCTCATCGTCGACTGGCCCAATCGCCCGCTGCACAAGGTCGACCCCGTCGAAGGCAAGCCCTCACTAACGCTCTACCGTGTCGTCGCCTACGATCCGGACGAAGACAGCACACGCGTCGAACTCACACCGGAAACCGGCCGCACGCACCAGCTGCGCGTACACATGCAGGCACTCGGCCACCCCATTCTCGGCGACTCGCTGTACGCCGACCCGGCCTCCCGCGCCAAAGCCGACCGCCTGCTGCTACACGCCGAATACCTCGCCTTCCAGCATCCGGAAAGCGGCAAACGGATGGAATTCCACTGCCCGGCGGGGTTTTGATAATCCCTTCGAAAAACGCCGAGCAAAGTCATGGCGCTATAATCCGGTTTTTCAGCGCACCACGACCTGACTTCATGAAGCTGCAAGCCGCCCAGACCGATGGCCAGAACATCTTTACTGCCTATGGCGACGGTTACGTCAGCATCAACGCCACCCGCTATCACGGCAATCTGATCGCACTGCCCGACCGCGTGATTTCGGACTGGATGCAAGCAAGTTTCGACGACCTTAATCTGGCGGATTTCGAGCAACTCGCCGCGCTACCGTGTGAGGTCATTCTGCTCGGCACCGGCAGAGAGCCGCGCTTCCCCCGCCCGGAGCTATTGCAACCGCTGATCAAAGTGCAAAAAGGACTCGAAGTCATGAGCGTCGACGCCGCCTGCCGCACCTACAACCTGCTCGTCAACGAAGGCCGCCGGGTCGCCGCCGCGCTGATCCTCTCCTGACCTTCGCCCCAACCCATCGCCACCCGAAACCCAATCAATAATGAAACGCATCGCCCTCAAAATCGACGTAGACACCTATCGCGGAACGCTATTGGGCGTTCCGGCGCTCACCGAACTTCTGCAAAAGAACAATGCCTCGGGTACTTTTTTCTTTTCGCTCGGCCCGGACAGCAACGGCAGCGAAGCGCGCGCCACTTCGCTCAAGCGTTACTACGACCGCACGACGCGGCTTTACGGCCGCCTCCTGCCAAGCCCGAACATCGGCCGCCAATGCGCCGAACTGCTGCGGAAGATCAGCGAATTAGGCTTTGAAGTCGGCATCCACGCCTGGGATCGCGTCAACTGGGAAAAGAAGGTCCTGCAAGCCGAGAACGCCTGGATCGAAGGCGAAATGACCAAGGCCTGCAACCGTTTCTCCGAATTGTTTTCTGAAAAGCCAACCGCGCACGGCGCCGCCGGCTGGCGGATGAATCGCCACGCCCTGCGTCTCACCCAGCGCCTTGGCTTTACTTACGCCAGCGACAGTCGCGGCGACCACCCATTTATCCCGGTCATCGACGGTGAAATCGTCGCCTGCCCGCAGATCCCGACCACCCTGCCGACGCTCGACGAAATCCTCGCGCTCGAACCGGGCTATTCACCGGAACAGGCGGTCGACCGAATCATCCAGCTTGCAGCGGCGATTCCCGGCGAACACCACGTCTTCACCCTCAGGGCAGAACTCGAAGGCATGAAATTCCTTGGCGCCTTCGAGCGGCTGGTCAGCACCTGGAAGAACAACGGCTACCAACTGGTGACCCTTGCCGATATCCATTCATCCCTCGAAAAAGAAACGCTGCCGCTGCACGCCATAAATTTTGCCGAAGTCCCCGGCCGCTCCGGCCTGCGCATGGTACAAGGCCCCGCCTTTCCGCTCGGTTAAACAAAAAAGGGGTGGCCCCAGCCACCCCTTTTTTAGTACCAGACAACAGATCAGTCGCGACGCCCGGAAAGCAGCATCAACAAATTCAGCAGATTGATGAACAGGTTGTAAATATCGAGATATACGCTCAGCGTTGCCGAGATGTAATTGGTTTCGCCACCGGTCACGATACGGCTGATGTCATAAAGAATGTAACCGGAAAAAATCAACACGGCGACGGCCGAAATAGTCAGTGCCATGGCCGGCACGGCAAAGAAGATATTGGCCAGCGAAGCCAGAATCAAAATCACCAGCCCGACAAACAAGAACTTGCCAAGAAAGCTGAAGTCTTTTTTGGTTACCGTAGCAATCCCGGCCAAGGTGAAAAAGATCGCGCCCGTGCCGCCAGCCGCTGTCGCAATTAGCACGCCACCATTGGAAAAGCCCAGTGCCGCACGCAAAATCCCGGCAAGCATCAGCCCCATGAAGAAGGTAAAGCCGAGCAGCAAGGCCACGCCCGCGCCACTATTCTTGGTGCGCTGAATCCCCCAGATAAAGGCAAAAGCAATACCCATGAACACCAGGAAGGAAAGCATCGGACTTCCGGGGAACAGGGAGAAGCCCATCTTCACCCCGATAAATGCACCGACAACCGTCGGAATCATTGACAAGGCCAGCAACAGATAGGTGTTGCGCAACACCCGGTTCTGTTGGAGAACTACATCCTGTGTTGTCTGACCAGCCACTTGAAACGGCGTTTGCATAAAAACCTCCAAAGATATCGATTGATTCGATTCCCAAACCACCCGTGACTTTCTCGGCTTCGCCTTCACGCCCCGAATGATCTTGAAATTGAATTGCTGCCCTCGTGAGACTTGGCAAGGATGCCGCAAGTTGCATCACGAGGGGTAACAGTGTGTAACCCCGTGCTATTATACGCGCCGCCGCAGCGAAGCCATCCTGCGGATTCAACAAGGAAGCGTGGCAGAGTGGTCGATTGCACCGGTCTTGAAAACCGGCAAAGGGCAACCTTTCGTGAGTTCGAATCTCACCGCTTCCGCCAAAACCAGCTGCAGGGAAGTCACTCTGTCTTCCCTGAGACATCCGGCAACCGGCCTTGCGCCGGCACAGGAAAACAACTCCAGGCGAACGACACGCGATGACTACGAACTTCACCAAAGCCCGATGGTTAAAGTTGCTTCCAGCGCTGATTCTTTCCACCAGCTTTTCGGTAGCGCAAGCCATCCCGAAGGCCGCCGAGGACGCGAATGCGCCGGTCACCACCGGGGCGGACGTTGCCAAGCCAACCCCGGCAAAAAGCCAGTCCAAGCAAAATACTGCTGACAAAGCCAAGAAGTCCGCCACGAAGAAATCAGCGAAGGCGGGAAAACCGGCCCCCAAAGCCAAGACTCGTCGCAGCAAGAAATAGCGACCGACTCACCTCGATCAACGCTTGAAACAGCTGCCACCAAGGGAGTCCGCCATGAATCGTTTTGCCTTCGCCCTATCTGCCGCATTGCTGGCCCTTTCGGCGCATGCCCAAAGCCGTTTGCCGGTTACCGAGCTGACTGCAGGATTTCACCGTATCGAAGCCGAGGTCGCCGTTGACCAGGCCAGCCAGGCCAAAGGGTTGATGTATCGGCGCAGTATGCCGGCCAACCACGGCATGCTCTTCGTATTTCCGCGAACAGACCGCCACTGCATGTGGATGCGCAACACCCTGATGCCGCTTTCGGTGGCCTTTCTCGATGCACAAGGCAAGATCATCAATATCGAGGACATGCAACCGGAAACCGAAGACAACCACTGCGCGGCCAGCCCGGCGCGTTATGCGCTGGAAATGAACATCGGCTGGTTTGCCGCCAAAGGGATCAAGCCGGGATTTCAGATCGGCGGCATCGAAAAAAAGCAACGCGACCAGTAACACCAACCGCCAACGCCAATGAACAATCAAGACAAACTGGCGTGGCGAACAAAGCCATTACGCGAGGCCGGCACGAATAATCTGGGCTTCTGGCTGCAAGATCGCGGTTCGCTGACCGCTCGCCTGCAAAGCCAGGGCACTTTCGCCGTGAAACTGCTCCGGCAGGAACTGGCCAGACCAACGGGCGACGAAGCGGCAGTTCTCAACATCCGACCTGACCAGCTCGCGTGGGTGCGCGAAGTCGCGCTGTACTGCGACGGAAAGCCAATGGTTTTCGCCCATACGGTTCTGCCCTACCGGCCGCGCGGACCGCTTAGCCGCTGGCTGTCACGCCTCGGCAACCAATCGCTGGGCGCGCTGCTTTTCGCGCACCACGGCTTCCGGCGCGGCCCCCTTCGCTGCAAGCGACTCGATCCCCGCCACGCGCTTTTTCTCCCGGCGGTGCGCGCCATGAACCTGAGCGACTCCCTGCCTCCCGTGCTATGGGCCAGACGCTCGACGTTTGCCTTTCGCCGGCAATCCGTTCTGGTCACCGAAGTGTTTTCGCCGGCAATCGGTGCGCGCTGATACAAAACGTATAAAAAACTCATGGCAAATTCTCGCGAATTCGCTCGACGCGCCCCCGATGTGCCGCTACAATGCGCCCCCGTGTCTGCAGAAAGCACTTTGTGCTGCAGCACCTTACGCGCTTCGCGAACCTGGCCGCATTTCTAAAGCCCCCCTGCCTTCTGGTGTCGATTCGATGAACACCGCCCTGGCACAAAGCTTTTTCTGTGCCGAAAAGTACTGAAGTCTCTCGCTCAGGCAGAGTATTTTTCACCTATTTCGTTGGTTGGCGTTGCATTTTTGCGCCCGTGCGCCGATTCCGTTCGGCAGCATGGCGCTGGACTATACGAAAGAAATTGATGACCTTTGCAGAAATCGGGCTTCACGAAGCCCTGCTCAACGCCCTTAACGCTTCCGGTTACACCAATCCCACGCCTGTTCAGGCGCAAGCCATTCCCGCGGCCATCGAAGGCCGCGACCTGCTCGTTTCCTCACAGACCGGCTCCGGCAAGACCGCTGCCTTCATGCTCCCCGCCCTGCACCGCTTTGCTCTGCAGGAACGCCCTGCTTTTGTCCCGGAGTCGCGCCGCACCCCCAATCAGGAGCGCCAATCGGCACGCGCCCGCGGCTCCAACCGCCCGCGCTTCCAGCCGGCGCAGCCCAAGATGCTGGTGCTCGCGCCGACGCGCGAACTCGCCTTGCAGGTTACGGCCGCCACGGACAAGTACGCCGGCCGTCTGCGCCACCTGAAAGCGGTGGCCATCCTGGGCGGCATGCCCTACCCGAAACAGATGGAGTTGCTCGCGCGCAACCCGGCCATCCTCGTGGCCACCCCCGGCCGCCTGATCGATCACATGGAATCGGGCAAGATCGACTTCTCGGCCTTGCAGGTTCTGGTACTTGACGAAGCCGACCGGATGCTCGACATGGGCTTTATCGAAGACATCGAAAAAATCGTGGCGGCAACGCCGGCTTCCCGCCAGACCATGCTTTTCTCGGCCACGCTCGACGGGGTTGTCGGGCAAATGGCACGCAGCATCACCCGCGACCCGCTGACGATCCAGATCGACACCTCGCAAACCAAGCACGAAAACATCGAACAACGCATGCACTTTGTCGACGATCTGTCGCACAAGAACCGGCTGCTCGACCATTTGCTGCGCGACATTTCGATCGACCAAGCCGTCGTCTTCACCGCCACCAAGCGCGATGCCGACACCATTTCCGACCGCCTGAACATTGCCGGTTTCAACGCCGCCGCACTGCACGGTGACATGCATCAGGGCGCGCGTAACCGCACGCTCCAGGCCATGCGCCGTGGGCAAGTGCAAATTCTCGTCGCCACCGATGTCGCCGCGCGCGGCATCGACGTGCCGACCATCACGCACGTTTTCAACTACGACCTGCCGAAGTTCGCCGAAGACTACGTACACCGCATCGGCCGCACCGGTCGCGCCGGACGTAACGGGGTCGCCATTTCGCTGGTCAACCACTCCGAGCACTTCAACGTGCGCAAGATCGAGCGCTTTACCAAGCAATCGATCCCGGTCGAAGTGGTTGCCGGCCATGAACCGACCAAACGCGCACCGGCTCCGAAAGGCCGTCCTGGCGGAAAACCCAATTCCCGCCCTGGCTGGAAGGCTGGCGAACACCGTGGCGCAGGCAAGCCGGCTGGCCGCAGCGACACTCGCCCGAGCCGACCCGGTGCCCCGGCGCGCCAGGAAGCGCATGCGCGCACACCTTCCCGGGAAAGCGGCAAACCAACCCGCAACGACCGCCACGGCGCCGATGCTGGCAACCGCCGCACCTACCGCGACCGCTAAGCCAGTGTCGCTATCCGGCTGACACCCACCGAAAAAACCCGCTGCTTGCGGGTTTTTTTGTGCTTTGTCACACTGCGGAAAATACCGTGCCGCACGCAACAATCCCTCGGGAGAAACGACCATGAGTTCCGAACTGATCACCACCTGGAGCGAACACGATAGCGCGCTTGAAAAAGTGCTGGCACGCGCCACCAGAACCTTGCGCATTTTTGACGCCGACCTGACGAAGCTCCGCTTGGAGCGGCCAGAACAGATTGAAATTCTTGGCAATTTTCTCAGTGCCGACATCGGGAACCAGATCCATGCCATCGTCAGAAACGCCGAGCCGCTGCGCCGCAACAGCCCCCGGCTGATGAAGCTGCTGGCACTGCACCCGCAAAATTTTCTGGTTTTTGAAGCTCCGGAACAGATTGCCAAGCTCAGTGACTCGATGCTGATCAGCGACGACCAACACGCCTTGATCCGCTTTCATCAGGACAACGTCCGTTCGAAAATCATCCTCGACAGCGCCGACGAGTGCCTGCCGTATATCAATCGCTTTGAAGAAATCGTCCGCGAAGGTGGAAATCAGGTCAGCGCTACCGTGCTCGGACTTTAGCGCCCATTGACATATCCGTTAGAATACCGGCACCCAAACGGATCACGACTCACCATGTTTGACGACAACCGCATCTTCACGCGCTTTTTCCTGATCGCCAGTCTGGTGATCAGCCTTTGCGTCTCGGCCATTTTTCTCGGTCTGGCAGTGCGTAGCAAAACGC
>CAZZDF010000075.1:0-7730 GCA_964652915.1 uncultured Propionivibrio sp.
CCGTCACCACATGCTTGCCGTTCTCGATGGCCTTGAGCACCAGATCCTTGGCCACTCCGTAACCACCGATCAGTTCGACGACGATATCGACTTCCGGATCAGTCACGATCGAGAAAGCATCGTCGGTCAGGCGGCAGGCTTCGCCGGTCACCTTGCGCGCGAGCTCAAGATTCTTGTCAGCCACCGCCACCACCTGAATCGGCCGGCCGGCGCGACGGGCAATCTCCTCGGCGTTGCGCTTGAGAACAGTATAAGTACCGCCACCGACAGTGCCGATGCCGAGAAGTCCAACGTTGATCGGTTTCATTTCAAAGCTACCCTAAAAGCTAAACGATGCGGCGGATTCTTGCCGCAATACTCAGTGATTTCCCCAATAACTCAGGTACCGTGCCGCTGACGGTAGGCTTCAAGGAAGCGCGCCAGACGCCCGATGGCTTCGCGCAACTCGTCCTCGTGCGGCAGGAAAACAACGCGGAAGTGGTCCGGATGCGGCCAGTTGAAGCCGCTGCCCTGCACCAGCAACACACGCTCTTCGCGCAGCAGTTCGGCGATGAATTCCTGATCGTTGACGATCGGGTAAACTTTCGGATCGAGTTTCGGGAACATGTACAGCGCAGCCTTCGGCTTGACACAGGTCACTCCGGGAATCGCCGTGATCAACTCGTAAGCCAGATCGCGCTGACGGCACAAACGCCCATTCGGTGCCACCAGATCGTCGATGCTCTGATAGCCGCCGAGCGCCGTCTGAATACCGTACTGTGCCGGGACGTTGGCGCACAGACGCATCGACGCGAGCATGTCCAGCCCCTCGATGTAATCGCGGGCATCGCGCAGGTCACCGGAAACGACCATCCAGCCGGCGCGATAGCCGCATGAACGGTAATTCTTCGACAGGCCGTTGAAAGTCACCGTCATCACATCTTCGGACAAAGAGGCCATCGCCGTATGCTTTTCGCCGTCATAGAGCACCTTGTCGTAGATCTCGTCGGAATAGACGATCAGACCATGCTGGCGGGCGATGGCGATGATCTCGAGCAGCGTGCTCTCCGGATACAGCGCACCGGTCGGGTTGTTCGGGTTGATGACAACGATGGCACGTGTATTGGGCGTGATCTTGGAACGAATGTCGTCCAGATCCGGCTGCCAGCCGTTCGCCTCGTCGCACAGGTAATGCCGTGGCGTGCCGCCGGAAAGGCTCACCGCCGCCGTCCACAAGGGATAATCCGGCGCTGGAACCAGCACCTCGTCGCCGGCATTGAGCAAGGCATTCATCGCCATGACGATCAGCTCGGACGCACCGTTACCGATGTAGATGTCTTCCAGCGTCACACCCTTGATATTCTTCTGCTGGGTGTAATGCATGATCGCCTTGCGTGCGGCGAAGATGCCTTTCGAATCACAGTAACCTGCCGCGTTCGGCAGATTGCGGATCATGTCGACCTGAATTTCCTCCGGCGAATCGAAGCCGAACGGCCCGAGATTGCCGATATTCAGCTTGATGATCTTGTGCCCTTCATCTTCCATCCGTTTGGCTTCCTGCAAAACAGGACCACGAATGTCGTAGCAAACATTAGCCAGCTTGTTCGATTTGAGTATCGGTTTCATCGCCTTCAACCATTACGGATGCCCTGTGGCATGCCGTCCTTTCTGATCACTAATCACTGTCTTGCCGTTCTGCGCCAGCACGGCGCACCGCAAGCCCGCAAGAAAAAACAAGCCAGCCAACCGCGCAAAGCGCCATTGACCGGCGAAATACTTCCCGTAATTCTACCCCAGAGCGCTAAATGATTGGAAACTCGGAAAGTATTCACTGCATCCGCTAAGCTGACAAGCGACAAACGACAAACGAGCATCGCCTGTGATCAGGCGGAGATCTTCTCCAGGCCGCCCATATACGGACGCAAGGCCGCCGGGATGCCGATGCTGCCGTCGGCGTTCTGGTAGTTTTCCAGGATCGCCACCAGCGTACGGCCAACCGCCAGGCCCGAGCCGTTCAGGGTATGCACCAGTTCGGTCTTGTTCTTGTCGTTGCGGCAGCGCGCCTGCATGCGCCGCGCCTGAAAGGACTCGAAGTTGGAGCAGGACGAAATCTCGCGATAAGTGTTCTGCGCCGGCAGCCAGACTTCCAGATCGTAGGTCTTGGACGAGGAAAAACCCATATCGCCGGTGCACAACGTGATGCGTCGGTACGGAAGCTCGAGCTTTTCGAGAATCTTCTCGGCATGGCGCGTCAGCTCCTCGTGCGCCGCATACGACTGCTCGGCGGCAACGATCTGCACCAATTCGACCTTGTCGAACTGGTGCTGGCGGATCATTCCGCGCGTATCCTTGCCGTAAGACCCGGCCTCCGAGCGGAAGCACGGCGTATGGCATACGAACTTGAGCGGCAGCGCTTCCTGCGCCAGGATTTCGTCGCGCACGATATTGGTGACCGGCACCTCCGCCGTCGGGATCAGATAGAGCGGCTCGGCATCGGCCCGCAGAATCTTGAAGAGATCGGCTTCAAATTTCGGCAACTGGCCGGTTCCGGTCATGCTCGCGGCATTGACCAGATACGGGGAATAAACCTCGGTATAACCGTGCTCGCTGCTATGTACATCGAGCATGAACTGCGCCAGCGCACGGTGCATACGCGCCAGAGGCCCTTTCAACAACGAAAAGCGCGCACCGGAAATCTTGGCCGCCACGGCAAAATCGAGTTGCCCCAGCCCTTCGCCGAGATCCACATGATCCTTGACCGGAAAATCGAAGCTGCGCGGCGTTCCCCAACGGCTCACTTCAACGTTGTCGAGTTCGGACTTGCCGACCGGAACACTGGGCTGCGGCAGATTAGGAATCGTCGCCACAAAGGCATCGAGCTCCTTGAGCAGATCGCCAAGACGCGCTTCGTTGGCTTCCAGCTCCTCTTTCAATTTGGCGACTTCGGCCATCACGCCGGAAGCATCCTCGCCCTTGCCCTTAAGCATGCCGATCTGCTTGGACAGACTGTTCCGGCTGGCCTGCAGATCCTGCGTGCGCGTCTGCAGCGTCTTGCGCTCGGCTTCAAGCTTCTGGAAGCTTGCCACGTCCAGCGTATAACCGCGCCCGGACAGGCGCTCGGAAACCTCGTCAATGTTGTTACGCAGCAATTGGATATCAAGCATGTCAGTCCTCTGAGTTTTTCGAATTCTGCGCCGATCTTAGCGCCTCGCGATCCAGCTCGCGCAAATGCGCCAGTTTTTCGCCAATCTTAATTTCCAGCCCGCGCCCGACGGGCTGATACCAGTTTACCGGCGGCATGCCGTCGGGGAAATAGTTTTCGCCAGCGGCATAGCCATCCGTTTCGTCATGCGCGTAACGATAGTTCTTGCCAAAATCGAGCTCCTTCATCAGGCGCGTCGGCGCATTGCGCAAATGCAGCGGAACCGGCCGGGAAGCATCTTTGGCCACGAAGCCGCGCGCCGCATTATACGCGACGTAGGCGGCATTCGATTTGGCGGCCAACGCCAGATAGATCACCGCTTCGGCCAGTGCCAGTTCGCCTTCCGGCGAACCGAGGCGCTCATAGGTTGACGCCGCTTCGCCGGCAATCTGCGCCGCCCGCGGATCAGCGAGCCCGATATCCTCCCAGGCCATACGCACGATACGGCGGGCAAGATAACGCGGGTCAGCGCCGCCGTCGAGCATGCGGCAGAACCAGTACAACGCGGCATCAGGATTGGAACCGCGCACCGATTTGTGCAACGCCGAAATCTGGTCGTAAAAGGCATCGCCGCCTTTGTCGAAGCGGCGCAGATTCTGTGCCAGCGTGCTGTCGATGAAGGCGCCATCAATCGCCGTCCGCTTGGCCGTTGCAGCAGCCGTACTCGTCTGCTCCAGGAGGTTGATCAGTCGCCGCGCATCGCCATCGGCCAGACCGATCAGCCGCGCGCGCGCATCCGCATCGAAAATCAGCCCCGACAAAGCCCGTTCGCAGGCACGCTCGAACAACTGCGCCATTTCGTCGTCGGAAAAAGCCTTGAGCACATAGACCGAAGCCCGTGAAAGCAACGCGGAATTGACCTCGAAAGACGGATTCTCGGTCGTCGCCCCGACCAGCGTCAGCAAGCCGCTTTCCACGTAAGGCAAGAAGGCGTCCTGCTGCGTCTTGTTGAAGCGATGCACTTCATCAACAAAGAGGATGGTCGAACGCCCGTGTTGCGCCCGGCTCGCTTCGGCGTTGGCCACTGCCTCACGGATATCCTTGACGCCGGAAAACACCGCCGAGAGCGCCATAAATTCGGCATCGAAGGCATCGGCCATCAAGCGCGCCAGCGTCGTTTTGCCAACCCCCGGCGGACCCCAGAGAATCAGCGAATGCAGCTTGCGCGCTTCAAAGGCCAGCCGCAGGGGCTTGCCCGGACCAAGCAGGTGTTGCTGGCCGATCACCTCGTCAAGCGCGGCCGGCCGCAACGCCTCAGCGAGCGGTACTGCGTGCGCCTGATGGAATAAATCAGTCACCGAGGACATCAACGCCGGCTGGCGGCTTAAAGCTGAACAACGACGCCGCCAACGGCGGATTGCGATCGATATTGTTGAAATACAGCGAGGTCATCTGACCAAAGTTGTCAAACAGCTCCATCGCCTTGACGTCATTGCCGGAAAAACCGATCTGAATTTTTTCGAAGCCGCTATCGGCGGTCTTGGGAATCGCCTCCAGCCATTCGAGTCCGTCGCGCACCCCGATTTCGCGCAGGGTGAAGTTCTTCTCCAGCGTCTTGCCGCCCACCAGCAAGGCCGCCGGTGTGCTGCCAATGGCCGCATCGACTTTCTTGACCGTCACCTGCCGCAAGTCCTGATCGTAAATCCAGACTTTTTCGCCATCACCGACCAGCAACTGGCTATAAGGCTTCTCGATCTGCCAACGGAATTTCCCGGGGCGCGAAATCATCATCACCCCGGAAGACTGCTGCGACTTCTTGCCATTCTTGGCAACGACAATCTGCGCAAAATCGGCGCGCAGCGTCTTCATCGTATCGAGAAAGCGATGCAGCTTATCGACCGCGGCCGCCTCGGCAAAAGGCACGACAAACAAACAAACCACAGCAATCAGCAAACGTTTCATCAGTTTTCTTCCTTGCGCGCCAACACTTCGCGGCCGCCGCGACCATCCATGGCCGACACCAGCCCCGCCTTTTCCATCGCTTCTATCAGCCGCGCCGAACGGTTGTAACCGATGCGCAAATGCCGCTGCACCAGCGAAATCGACGCCCGCCGGTTCTTCAGCACAATTTCTACCGCCTGATCGTACAAGGCATCCGACTCGGCGTCACCACCGTCGCCGTCGCCCCCGGAGCCTTCGCTGTCATCGTCAAGGGCTCCGCCGGTCAGTACGCCTTCAACGTAATCCGGCGCGCCGACGCGCTTCAGGTAATCGACCACGCGATGCACTTCTTCGTCGGCCACGAAAGCGCCGTGTACGCGGGTCGGATAGCCGGTTCCCGGCGCGAGGTAAAGCATGTCGCCCTGCCCCAGCAAAGCCTCGGCGCCCATCTGGTCGAGGATGGTGCGCGAATCGATTTTTGACGAAACCTGGAAGGACATGCGCGTCGGGATGTTGGCCTTGATCAGGCCGGTAATCACATCAACCGATGGCCGCTGCGTTGCCAGAATCAGGTGGATGCCCGCCGCCCGCGCCTTCTGAGCCAGTCGCGCGATCAACTGCTCGACCTTCTTGCCGGCCACCATCATTAGATCGGCCAATTCGTCGATCACCAAAACGATATGCGGCATCGCCACCAGCGGCTCGGGGGATTCCGGTGTCAAAGAGAACGGATTGGTCAGCTTCTTGCCGGCCTTTTCGCCATCCTTGATGCGATGGTTGAGACCGGCGATATTACGCACGCCCATCGCCGACATCAGCTTATAGCGCCGCTCCATCTCGCCGACGCACCAGTTGAGCGCGTTGGCTGCCTGCTTCATATCGACCACCACCGGCGCCAGCAGGTGCGGAATGCCCTCGTAGATCGACAATTCG
Organism: uncultured Propionivibrio sp.; assembly: GCA_964652915.1. Classification (GTDB taxonomy): domain Bacteria; phylum Pseudomonadota; class Gammaproteobacteria; order Burkholderiales; family Rhodocyclaceae; genus Propionivibrio. The sequence continues at coordinate 5,996 of CAZZDF010000075.1, forward strand.
AGCATCTTCGGATCGACCAAAATCAGGCGCACTTTTTCCGGTTCCGACTTGTAGAGCAAGGAGAGAATCATCGCGTTGATACCAACCGATTTACCGGAGCCCGTCGTACCGGCAACCAGCAAATGCGGCATCTTGGCCAGATCGACGACCACCGGATGCCCGCCAATATCCTTGCCAAGCGTCATGGCCAAGGGCGAATTCATATCGTAGTAGGCGCTGCTCGAAATGATCTCGGAGAGACGCACGACCTGCCGCTTGGCATTCGGCAGCTCCAGCGCCATACACGATTTGCCTGGCACCGTCTCGACCACGCGAATCGACACCATCGACAAGGCGCGCGCCATATCTTTGGCCAGATTGACGATCTGCGCACCCTTCACGCCCACCGCCGGCTCGATCTCGTAGCGCGTAATCACCGGTCCCGGGTAGGCGGCCAGCACCTTGACCTGCACGCCGAAGTCGGCCAGCTTGCGCTCGATCAGACGCGAGGTGTATTCAAGGCTTTCCGCACTGACGCTATCGGCGTGCTCCTCAGCCGGCTCCAGCAAATGCAGGGGCGGCAGCATGCCGCCGACCACCGCTTCGGGGAATAGCGGCGCCTGCCGCTCGCGCTCAATGCGTTTTTCCACCTTGGTCGAAACCGGCACCACCGGCTCCGGCACTTCGATCAGGATCGGCTCGTGCGCTTCAACCCGCTTTTTCTCAACTTCGACAACCGCCTCGCGCTCGCGCGCCACCTCACGGCCAATGCGCCGATCCTGAATGCGATCGATCAAATTGCGCACGCCGAAATAGCTCAGCTCCAAGGCTGCACCAACCCGCTCGATGGCCGTTAGCCACGACATTCCGGAGAAAATACTCCAGCCGACCGCCAGCGCAGCCAACAATGCCAGCGTCGCGCCGGTATAACCCAGAAAACGCACAGCGATTTCGCCGATCGCCGCCCCCATGATGCCCCCGGGAGCCAGCGGCAATTCAGCCTTGAGCGTGTAAAAACGCAGCGCCTCCAGCCCGCTGCTGGCTACCAGCAGCAGCACAAACCCGGCCAGCGCGATAAACATCGGCCGCCGGTCTGCCGCGCGCAAACCATCCAGACGCCGATACCCCCACCAGACGATGGCCACCAGCAAAACGATCCACCACCACGCGGAAAGCCCGAAAATGTACAGCAGCAAATCGGCAATCCACGCGCCGCCGCGCCCCGCAGGGTTGTGCAAACCCCCACCATGAACCGCATGCGACCAACCCGGATCTCCCCGGTGATAGCCCCACAAGGCCAACCCCAGAAATGCCGCCAGGGCAATAAGCGCCAGCCAGCGCGATTCCTGCAGGACCACTGCAATTTTTTCGGGAAGCGGACTGGATTCACTGGCAGCGCCATCCGCCCTGCCGTTTGTTTTACGCAGCGAAGCCATCAATATTGGTAGAAACAACTCAAAAGAAGCAAAGCGGGATTATAGCCGGCGGCAGGCAACATCCGGAGAAAGCACTTAATCCTCGGTCAAAACAATCAACCCCTCTTCGACCCGGATATAACCGCTGCGCTCCAAATCCTTCATCACCCGGCTGACCATTTCGCGCGAAGCGCCGACCATCTTGGCCATATCCTGCTTGGTGATCTTGCGGCGGATCACGCGGAGACCCTTTTCTTCAACCGAAAAATCGAGAAGCAACTTGGCCACGCGACCATAGACATCCATCAGAGCCAGGCTTTCGATCTTGCGATTCGCCTCGC